>JAODBO010000001.1 GCA_025464005.1 Acidimicrobiaceae bacterium
CAGGCTGCTGCAGTCCGATCCGGCCGCCCGCCTCGCCGAGGCCTGCGACGACGATCCGGTGCGGGTCGGGCCGGATACCGACATGGTGGACGTCGCCGTGCTGATGAGCGACTACAACCTGATCACCGTCCCCGTGGTCGATGAGCACCGCTACATGGTCGGCGTGGTCACGGTGGACGACGTGCTCGAGGCGGCCCTGCCCGGGGACTGGCGCAGACGCGGGGCCGCGCAGCCGCCCGATCCCCATCATGGGGAGGGTCCTTGACGGTACCGCCAGGCGGGGCGCCCGGGCCAGGAGCGCCGCGAGCCGGGAATCTCGGCCCTGGCAATGACGCTGAGCCGCCGCGGCCGGGCCAGGCGCGGCCGAGCGCGGTGCTCGACGATGCGCACCTGGGCGACATCGAGGGAGCGCTTGGCCGGATCCGGCTGGGCGATGAGGACCGCGATCGTGGCCTGCGGCGGCGCCTGCTTACCTTCCTGGCGATCATGGGCCCGGGGCTGATCGTGATGGTCGGTGACAACGACGCGGGCGGCGTGTCCACCTACGCGCAGTCTGGCCAGAACTACGGCTACAGCCTGCTGTGGGTGCTGCTGCTGTTGATCCCGGTCCTGCTCGTCAACCAGGAGATGGTGGTCCGGCTCGGCGCGGTCACCGGGGTCGGGCACGCCCGGCTGATCAACGAGCGGTTTGGCCGCTTTTGGGGCTGGTTCTCGGTGGGCGACCTGTTCTTGTTGAACTTCCTCACGATCGTCACCGAGTTCATCGGAATCGACCTGGCCTTTAGCTACCTCGGGGTCAGTCGCTTCGTTTCGGTACCGATCGCTGGTTTGATCCTCGTCGGCATCACTTTGTCGGGAAGCTTTCGGCGCTGGGAGCAGTCGATGCTCGCGTTCATCGCGATCAGCCTGATCCTGATCCCGCTCGCCCTCATGTCCCACCCCCGCTGGGGCCAACTGGCCCGAGACTTCGTCGTTCCGGGTGTCCAGGGCGGTGTGAGCTCGAACGCGGTGCTCCTCATCATCGCCATCGTGGGAACCACCGTGGCGCCCTGGCAGCTGTTCTTTCAGCAGTCCAACATCATCGACAAGCGGATCACCCCCCGCTTCATCAACTACGAGCGGGCGGACACCGTGCTCGGAAGCTTCGTCGTGGTCGTCGGCGCGGCGGCCCTGATGGTGATCGCCGACTACGCCTTCCGGGGAACGGGGCTCGCCGGGCACTTCTCCGACGCCGCGGGCGTCGCCCGCGGACTCGGCCGGATCAGCCACGTACTCGGAGTCTTGTTCGCAGTGGTGCTCATGGACGCGAGCATCGTCGGTGCGGCCGCGGTCACCCTCTCGACCTCGTACGCGTTCGGCGACATGTTCAACATGCGCCACTCACTGCACCGGGGCTTTCGTGAGGCAAAGTCCTTCTACCTCACGTACGCCGCACTCGTAGCGGTCGCCGCGGGAGTGGTGCTGATCCCGAGCGCACCGCTCGGGCTCATCACCACGAGCGTTCAGGCCCTCGCCGGATTGCTGCTGCCGAGCGCAAGCGTGTTCCTCCTCCTGCTCTGCAACGACCGAGAGGTCCTCGGTCCGTGGACGAACGCTCGCTGGCTGAACGCGGTGGCGAGCGTCATCATCGCGGTACTCCTGGTGCTCTCCGGCACGCTCATGACGACGACGCTATTTCCGCACGTCGACGTCATTTCGGTGGCCTCCTGGCTAGGGGTCGGGCTTGCGGCCGTCGGCGTCGCTGCGCTGAGCTGGCTGCGCTTCGCCCGTCGAGGGCAGCCCCTGCCAGTCCGATCGCACTACTCGCCCGAGGAGCGGTCGACCTGGCGCATGCCGCGGCTCAGCTTGCTGAAGCCGGTGAAGTGGTCGCCCGGTCTGAAGCTCGGCATGGGGTCGTTACGGGCGTATCTCGTCGCGGCGGTGGTTTTGCTGATCATCAAGGCGGTGCGCATCGGCGGCTGACAGCGTCCTCGTCAGCCGCGTCACTCCCCGGTGAGCCCGTCGACCGACTCCCGGAGAAGATCAGCATGGCCGTTGTGGCGGGCATACTCCTCGATCATGTGACAGATCATCCAGCGCAAGCTCGGCCTGCGACCGTCGGGCCAGCTGCGCCTGCCGAGAGTCCCCAAGCCGCCGTCTGCCAGTGCGTCGGACACGAGGCTTCGAGAGCGAGCCATCGTCTCTTGCCACAGAGCGAGCAGCTCCTCGGGACGGTCGCTCGTGGCCGAGTGCCACTCCCAGTCGGGATCGGCCTCCCAGTCGACCCCGTCCCACGGGGGCGTCGGGTCCCGCCCGAACAGCCACTCGGAGAACCACCACTGCTCGATGTAGGCCAGGTGTTTGAGCATCCCGGCGAGGGTCATCGACGAAGCGGCAACGGTCGAGCGAAGGGCCGCCGCGTCGAGTCCGGCGATCTTCCACGCCAGGGTCGCCCGCTGATAATCGAGGAAGCCGAGCAGCGTGGCGACCTCGTCGGCGGCCGGCGGAGGTTCGGGGCGTCCGTAGTCGTCGAGGTCCGTCACGGGCGGTGAATCTACTGCCGTGGCTCAAGCGGACGTGAGTGGTTCCCCGCTGGGCGGCACCGTGTAGCTGGTCTGGCCGAGGGTAATTGGAGGCGGGGCACGCTGCCCGACCCGAAGACCGATCTGATTCACCGACTGACCGAGGTGCGCCATGGCGATTGCTTCCACCAACCCAGCCACCGGGGAGACCATCAAAGTCTTCGCGGAGTTCTCCGCCGAGGAGGTCGAGCGCTGCCTCGCTAACGCAGCGGCGACCTTTCGCTCGTACCGGAGAACGTCGTTCAGCGAGCGGGCTGCGTGGATGAACCGGGCGGCCGACATCCTCGACGCCGAACTGGAACAGATCGCCACCATGATGACCGCCGAGATGGGCAAAACCGTTGCCGCGGCGCGCCAAGAGGTTCAAAAGTGCGCCAAAGCCTGCCGCTACTTCGCTCAGCACGCCCAGCATTTCTTGGCCGACGAGCCGGCCGACGCAAAAGCAGTCGGGGCGGCTGTCGCGTACGCCCGTTACCAACCGCTCGGACCCGTGCTCGCCATCATGCCGTGGAACTTTCCGCTCTGGCAGGCAATGCGCTTTGCCGCTCCGGCGCTCATGGCCGGCAACGTCGGCCTCCTGAAGCACGCCTCGAACGTCCCCCAAACGGCGCTGTTCATGCAGGACCTGTTCAGCCGTGCGGGCTTTCCTGACGGAGCCTTCCAGACGATGCTCGTCAGCTCGGAAAAGGTGGAGGGCATCCTCCGAGACGACCGCGTCGTCGCCGTCACGCTCACGGGCTCGGGACCGGCGGGCTCGGCGGTCGCCTCGATCGCCGGGGACACGGTGAAAAAGTCGGTCCTCGAGCTCGGCGGAAGTGACCCGTTCATCGTCATGCCTTCCGCGAACCTGGAGCAGGCGGCCCAAGTCGCTGCCACCGCGCGCTGTCTCAACAACGGCCAGTCATGCATCGCCGCCAAGCGCTTCATCGCCCACGAAGCGATCGGCGACGAGTTCGAACGGCTCTTCGTCGAGCAAATGTCCTCGCGCGTCGTTGGTGACCCGATGGCCAGTGGCACCGACCTCGGGCCGCTCGCCTCCGAGCAGCAGCGCCGCGACATCGTCGACCTGGTTCGCGATGCGACTGAAAAGGGAGCGCATGTGCTCTGTGGAGGTGAGGTTCCGGACGGTCCGGGCTGGTATTACCCCCCGACGGTGCTCACCGGTATCACCCCCGAGATGCGCGTCCACACCGAGGAGGTCTTCGGCCCGGTGGCCACGCTCTACCGAGTCCAGGACATCGACCAGGCCATCGAACTGGCCAACGGCACCGATTACGGCCTCGGCGCCAACGCCTGGACCAACGACGACAGCGAACGGGGGCGCTTTGTCGACGAGCTGGACGCCGGCATGGTGTTCATCGACGGCAACGTGACCTCGTATCCGGAACTTCCCTTCGGGGGCGTCAAGGCATCCGGCTACGGACGGGAGCTCGCCGCCCATGGCATTCGCGAGTTCTGCAACCTCAAGACGGTGTGGGTCGGCGACGCCCCGAACGACTGAGACTGCTCGCGAGCAAGGAACAGCACCGGCTCGACTCCAGAGAGTGGGACGGCACCATCGGCTGCAGACCGTCTCATCAAGGTCACTGCTTGATGAGCGTCTAGCTCGCTAAATCGACTTCAAAAGCTGCGAAGCGGACAGCCGCCTCAGGGCCGTCCCCGATGACTGGCGGCCGCGACGACCTGGCACACCTCGCGGTAATCAAGGGTGAGTCCCGGACGATCCTCGAGGGCTCGAGCAACCGCCGTGATCGCGGTACCCAAGCGCTCGATCTCTTTCCTGGTGGCCTGGATCACACTCAAGAACGGCGTGCCGAGGCGAGCCCCTAGCGACTCCTCGCTCTGCTTTCCTCGCAGACCGGCGCAATCGCGCCAAGCGTTCAGGTCACTTCGATGAGAATCGTGAAGGGCGTGCCCAAACGCAGCCTCCTCGGCGAAGGCTCCCGCTAGGCAGAAGCGCAGTGACCCAGCCGGATCGCCGACAACGGCTGCCCGCAGTAGCTCCACGGATGCGAAACGGACACCGCCCCCTCTGAAGTCACGAACGTCGGTCGGATGAAGGCTCGGGTCGGGACTGAGCGATACATCGAGGAACTCGATGCCGTACTCCACGGCGGCGACCGCGTGACCGGCCTCATGGGTAACCCCATGGCGCAGTCCCCCATGACGGGTGCACAGCGAATCCCACAGGATGCTGGGACTAGGTGACTGCCCGCGGGTCCTCAAGCTATGCCCTCGCGTTGCGCAGCAGAGCGACGAATGCCTCTGGGTGCATGCCCCCGCCGCTCCTCACTTGCACGGGCCGCAGACGCTCCAACGTGGGGCTCGGCAAGCAGCCAATGGCTCTGCCACGCTCGGCACGGGCTGGGCACCAGTTGGTCATCGTGAACGTCATCAGGCATTGATTATCTATTGTCCCCGAAACCGGAGCGGTCTCGCTGTCGCGTCGAAGCGGTGGCAGGGAGCCTTGGCTCTCCGGCGGACAAGGAGAGAGGCAAATGGCCGCCTACTTCATCTACGGCCGCAGCGAGATCACCGACAACACGAAGTCGCTGCGCTATGGCGAGCTCGTCACGCCCCAGATCCGACGGTTCGGTGGCGAGATCGCCGTGGCGCGCGGCAATGTGCACGCGCTCGAGGGTGACTGGGAGCCGATGGCGGTCACGATATTACGATTCGAGTCGAGAGAGGCGCTGATGGCATGGTACGACTCGCCAGAGTACGCGCCACTGAAGCAGATGCGCCTGGAAAGCAATATCGGCGATGTAATCGTGGTCGACGGTGGACACTGAGGCCCGGGCGACCCGTTTCGAGAAGAATTCTCTCTTAAGTCGTTTGGCTTCCCCCCCCCCCCCGGGGGGGGCCTCGTCCGTTTGAGGCCGTGCCCGCATGGGGCGGAAGCGAGATCATGTTCCGGTGCTGGTCGCGCTTGAGCTCCTGTGGGACGGTGTCGAGGACCGGGACAGTTTTCCGTTCACGATCCCCGCCGTCCGGAGTCTCGACCGGCTCGCGCTTGACCAACCGGTCGTCTTCCTGGTTGGGGAGAACGGCAGTGGCAAGTCCACTTTGATCGAAGGAATTGCCGTAGCGGCTGGCTTCGGCCCCGAAGGGGGCCGGCGCGGGCTTCAATTCGAGACACGAGCCACGAGCCCGAGGCCGCGCTCTCCGTAGTGGGCCCGCTGCGCCTCCTTCGTCTCTTGCGCTTCGGGAGCGAGGCCGGCGCCCAATTCGTGATCTCCACGCACTCTCCAATCCTGCTTGCCTACCCCGGTGCTCTCATCTATCGACTCGACGAGGCTGGGATCAAGCGGGTCTCTTATGAAGACACAGATCAATTCATGCTGACCAAGGCCTTCTTGGAGGCTCCGGCTGGCTTCCTGGGCGAGCTTTTCGACGACGACTGACGAGCCGGGCGGTCTGCGCCGGTGACCCCTCCATCGGCAGCCGGGGCGCCGTCCTGTGTCCACGGGTACTTTGCGAACAGGTGTCGCCGCTCGGGGACCTCCACTCGTCATGTTCGAGCGGGCACGGCGA
>JAODBO010000178.1 GCA_025464005.1 Acidimicrobiaceae bacterium
ATGTTCGAGTACTCGCTCGTGGAGAACGACATGTCCTGGATGCCGGACTTGGTGATATCGGAGGCCATCCGTGCAGATTCACGATAACCCAGGCCTCCACCGCTGACCGCATTACCTTCAGCATCGCCAAAGCTCACGCCGGCGAAGTTGCGGCGGAGATCCATCGATTCTTTGCGGCTGTTGATGTACGGGTTCCACAGAGCTTTTTGCCCTGCGTAGAGCGCTGTCTGTGCCGCCAGCATAGGTAAGGCCACGCCCCCTACTACGCTGCCAGCCATGCCGAACAGGCCTCCTGCTGCCCCTGCGGCACCCCTCATACCGATCGACGTGGCCAGTCCTCGGCCGAAGCCGGACCCAAGTGCCTGACCCATGCCTGCAGCCACGCCTTTGCCGGTGAAGTAGCCACCGAAGGTCTGAGGTCCCAGGAGGCGATAAGCACCGCCGAAGGCCAAGGCCGGGCCGGCGATACGTTGACCTGCCCAGGCTGCGGCGTCGAAAGGCCTGCTGGAAACCCCTTCAATCGAAGGCTGGGCGTGGTCGATCGGATTACCCCACACAGGCTCTTGGGTTCCCGGACTGAACAAGTGGTTCACACCGCCGAAGAAGCCCACCCGGCCATAGCTGTTGTATGGCTGCGAACCGCTGTACTGCGGGCGATATGGGGCCTGATAGCTAGGCGTCAGCAAATTCGAGTTGATCCCCCAGCCAGAGTTCATGTTGGCCGAGTTGATCGGGTTCCCAAAAGAGTTTTGAGAGGTGTCCGCCTGAGTCTGGAAAATATTAGGGGGACCGAACGAAAAGAATGAAGAGGACATAGGGATATTTTAGGGCGTCCTAATCCCAGTTTCGGATCAGGCGTTTGGTATAAGTATTATGTGAAGGAAACTTTTTAAGGAGAAATGATGGATGCACGAGAATTGGAAGTTGGAGAGATCGTACAGATCGATCCTAAGGTGGAGCGTTTCGGGGCATGCTTTATGACCATTACCGAGCCGAAACCTTGGGGAGCTCAGGGGTATGTTCAAAATGCCGGCGGGGAAGGCCAAGCCTACTACCGGTGCAAGTTCGAGCATATGGAACCGACCGGCGGGAAAGCTGTTTGGGTTGCCCCCTAAATTACTGAGGAGAAATACATGGAATTGACCGCAGATAAAGTATGGGCGATCGTCGCCGATAGCATGTTTAAAGATGACGAGGAAAAGGTAAACCCGCTCCTAGTCGAAGGCATTACAGCCGCGATAGGGTTTCATCCCGACCGTTTGAAGTCTCACAAACTTGAGATCCTTGAGTTGCTCCATGAGCTCCCCGATTCATTTCAAGATAAAGACGGACAGGGAGAATCATTTCTTAAAGCATGTACGACTAAAGAAGGAGTTCTTTGGGGAAACCCTCGTCAGACGGAAATGCTTTTCATTCTAGGCTTGGGAGCGGGGGTCGTTAAGATGCAACCCCCTCGTTCACTCTGGAAGATATTACCAGGGGGAGTCCCATACCTCGCTGTGATTGAGTAAAAGAAAAAGGCCGCCTTGTGAGCGGCCTTCTTTTTTGCCTCGCTACTTGCGTAGCAACTGGTTGAGCCCTGAGACGTTGAGGTTGCCGTCCTTGTCTTTGAAGAGACGCAGCTTGGCGGGTTTGACGACGGTCTGGTAGTACTCCATCATCTGGATTTCCTTCTCCGTACTCTCCGGAATCTCGACGTTCATGAGCAGGGAAAGATACCGGGTCCAGAGACCTTTGATCGTATCAGCCCACTCTCGGCGCTTATTCGGGTCCTCGATGCTTGGATTGGTCAAGGCCATCAACATCATCATCTCGCCTTTTTTAGCTTCGAGATGCGCCTCCTTGACCATGTAATCCCGGTAGACTCGATCCTGGATCGTTCCCAGCTTAGGTAGTTTCACCCCTGAAAGATGCAACTTCATTCGCTGCATCGCCCAGGGGTGTTTTAAAAATTTTCCTCACCATCCTGGCAAGCGGCGTAGACCTTGGCGTCGAAGTCGTTGAGCGCCTTCAGCAGAGCTCCGACGATCGGGCCCGGCAAACGCTTCACGGCCTTTGCACGATCCTCGGTCGATAGCAACCTCAGGTCCTTACCGCCGTAAGTCTCCAGAGCGTACTGCAGGTTCAGGATGGAGCGCTTTTCCGAGAGTGTAGCGACGAGCTGGGCTGTCGTGCTGTCGATGATCATCGAGATCTGCTCGATCTCTTCCGCGGTACGAGTGCGCAACCGGATCTTGAGCTTGCCTCGGATCGACACCTCTTCCGAGTACTCTCCGGAGAACATCACTTCATCGAAGACGCGGGAGAGCTCATCCGGGTCGTACTTCGGCTTTGTCGGTTCGGCCGCACCCTCCTCGGTGGTGGCCTGCTCGGTCACCTCCTGGATCGCCTGCTGAGGGAGCTTGGCCTGCGGCATGCTCGAGGGAGATGGACGCGATGCGGCCGCCATATTTGCGCCGCGCTTTGGCTTGGTTTCAGAAGCGCTAGGGAATTCAAAATCGGACACAATATTCCTTTCTGGGAATCAAATCTAAATCAAAAATCGAAGTTGGCCGCCGTATCGGCAGCAGCAGTATCGTCGATATAAGTGAACTGGCCACATTGTATCATGAACGCGACGTTTGCAAATACAATACTGTGCAACCAATCGTCACAAGTACTTTCATCTTTGCGGTAAACCCTGCGGCCAGCAAGGGTGACTTCTTCGGTCACTGCAAGGGCATCCTTCCAGAAGTCCTGCATCAGGTCCCAGCATGGCGTTTCGAACTTGGTAATGCCCATCTTCGATTTGATGACCATCGTATCCATGTTCTGAGTCCGGTCGGCCGAGAAGTAGGAGCCGTCCTTGTCCCAGCGCAGGGTGTGCTTGGCAGCAACGTACTGGACCATGTGGGCCCGGTCCTCACCGAGGTCACGCTGGAAGATCTGACCTTGCAGGACACCGACGCCGCGGTCGCTTCCGAGATGGGAGCACTTGTACAAACGGAACAGGTATTTGGCCCGCTCGACCTGCTCGAGGATGTCGACGCCGTCGAGCCGCTCAGCGTAGAGCAGGTAGCACTTGCCAAGCGAATCATAGCCCAGCACGGAAAAGACCGTGTAGGAATCGGTCGATCCGCTCACCGACCAGTCGCAACCGAGCACCGTGCAGATGATGTTCCGGCTGTCGATCGGGAAGCCCTTATCGAACTCCCGGCGGCTGGAGTTGCAGCAGGCCATCGCCTCTTTGGCGCTGAGGATCCGGCCGGAGATGCCGCTTGGGACCCCGAACACTTCGTTGGCGAGCTTGGTCTGGTTATAGGTCAGAACCTTCTTGCGAATGTCCTTCCATTGCTTCGGCCTGGTACGAGCCGGGATAATCACCTGAGGCAGATGGAAACCGAAGTGGTCCTTCTCAGCTGGCCGGCCAGCCATCCAAACGCCTTTGCGAACATTCAGTAGGGCTCCGCAATGGACGCACCCGGGACCGTCCGGGTTGTTGGTCATCTTTAGGCAGGCCTCGAAGGTCGAGGGGATCGTGTACTTCGCGCAGTGGTCGCACTTGATCACCCACTCGCTCATGTTCGAGCGCTCAAACTTGATGCTCAGCGTGTTGTTTGCGGTCTTCGCTGTCCCGGTGTTTCGGATGAATCCATACTCGGAAGCGGAGAGCGTCTCGGCCAGAATCGGTCCGGCCTCAAGGCTTTGATCCTGGATCTCATCGTTGAACAGAGCGTCAGCTGAGACACCCCGGATCCGGTCGGCATCTTGTTCGGTATCCGCGTAGCCGAGGTTGATCCGACTGCCATTGTTCAGCGACTTCTCAAAAATATTTTTCCGGGAAGAAGCGTCTACGAAGTGCTTTTTGACGATCGGTGAATAGAGGAAGGGATCCAGGTACTGCGTCGAGAACCTGGAGGTTTGCTGAGCCAGCGGGCTGATGAACAGCGTGCCGAAGTAAGGCCGGATGATGCTGTTCGCAATGATGTTGCCGCCAAGCGACACGGATTTACCGATCTGACGCCCAGCCATCAAGGTCATCTCTGGTGGAGAGATGTCATAGATGAGCTCGAATGGTTTGTACTCCTCGAGGTCGAGCGGCTTACCTTTTAGCTGAAGAATTGCCTTGGCTAGCTGAGAAGGTTTGAGCTTAAGAATGCGGTCTGTTGACATATGGGAAAGGGTTGATAATACAGATATTATAGTCCGACCCTCAAAACTCCTCTAATTACCTTCCATTTTGGTATAAGTATAGTAGAAGAAATTACTCTTCTAATCTATTAAGGAGATTGTTGTGCATATTACTTTGAATGAATTGATCGAGAAGGTTAGTGGAATTGTGCAAGGCCATTTCAAAAAAGCCCCTGATGAGTCGATTCCCCCGACGTTCTTTGCGGTCAAGGCCAACGGACACATGGCTGTCCTTATTACTCCCTGGCAAAATGAGGAGGAGAAGGTGGAGATGCTCGAAGAGATTAAGCAACTTTTCTCCGAGGAGGATGTCGTCTCCTATTGCCTCGTATCCGAAGCCTGGATGTCGAAGACTTGCCTCGACGAAGGGATAGCACCAAGCGAATCCTCGGACCGAATTGAGGTTGTCTTATTGACAGCCTCCAGTCACACGGAAACCCAAGGTAAGGCTCTGCGTATGATCCGAGGTGAAAACGGCGACATCATCGATCTCGAGCTGATGCCGGAAAACCAGGAGGTCAAAAGCATGCAAGGTCGGATGACTACTCTACTGACTAAGACCCATACCATTCATTAGGCCATTTCTCAAATAGACGACCCTCCGTTGGTATAAGTTTCAAGAAGACAATTACGTCTTCTCCTACCAGTCGGAGGTTGTTCTTGGCTGATTACATGAACTACGCAATCAAGGAGCGTCGTGAAGACGGCACCGTTGCCGTCATCGGCTCCATTGCGAGCGACGATCCGAAGCGAGCCTTCCTGAGCTCGTTGCGCATGGTCAAGCAGTGCTACTCCAAAGCGGGTGTCGAGCAGCCGATGTTCGACTGCGCTCCTCGCTTCTATGCCGAACCGATCGGCGAACCCCTCAGCTATGACGGAGAAATCCCACAATGCGCGCAGTAATCTCGGCCTCGTACCCCGTCCTCATTCAGACGTTCGTCAGCACCGAGGCGACCAGGTACTACCTCAACGGCTTCTACGTTCACCC
>JAODBO010000130.1 GCA_025464005.1 Acidimicrobiaceae bacterium
GCAGCGCGAGGGTGCCGAGCGACGGGAGCGGTTGCGCGGCGGCACGTTGCACGGCGCGCTGCCTCGTCGCTTCCATCAGCGCATACTGGTCCATGAAGCCGCGCTCCACGAGCCCCCGGACCGAACCATCTCTCAACTTGGCCTCGAGGGCCTCCGCTCGACTGACTGAGCCCTCGGGGCCCGGGTCGGAGTCGTCGACGGACGCGATCTCTCTTGGCTCACGGTCGGGCGGCGGCTCTTGGTCAGTCGGCGTTTCGTCGGTCATCGCGTCTCACGATCTATCGTGAGACGACCATTGTCCTGTCGCTTGGCTCGCACGCTGGTCACATGATGTTCGCCCACGTGAACGGTCACCTCGCGCGCCGGTCGGATAGTGCCCATCAATCTTAGGAGCCGTGTCGAGCGGGAGCGGGCTCTCTCAAGTCGGGGTGTCGGGCCGCCGGGCGGCAAGCTCCTCGACGACGGTGCTCGGCACCTCGAGATCCCCGGTCCCCGTGCCCATCGAGAGATCGGGCTTGTAGGTGCCATGGAAGTCCGAGCCGCCCGTCGCGACGAGTCCGAGGGAGCCCGCGAGCGCGACGAGCTGTGCGCGCGTCGCCGGGTCATACCGGCCGTAGTAGCACTCCATGCCGGTGAGCCCGATCTCGGCGAGACGCGCGAGCTCCCGTGTGAGCGCCTCCTCGTCGAGGTCGAGCGAGAGTGGGTGGGCGAGCACCGTCACCCCGCCCGAGCGGGTGACGAGATCGACGACTCTTTCCACCTCGATCCGTGCCTTGCTCACGTAGCCGGGGGTTCCCTTCGCGAGGTAGGCGTCGAATGCCTCCTGGATCGAGCCGACGACGCCCTTTCGCACCAGCACGCTCGCGAAGTGTGGCCGGCCGACGCCCACACCGCCCGCTTCCTCGACCACTTCCTCGTAGGTGATCGGCATCCCGATCTCGGCGAGGCGTGCCGCCATGCGCTCGTTGCGGCTCTCGCGATCGGCGCGTAGGCGGACGAGCTCGTCCTGGAACGGGCTCGGTTCCCCGGACACGAAGTAGCTGAGGACGTGCATCGCGCCGGGCGAGAAGGCACACGAGACCTCGCAACCGGGCACGATCGCGATGCCGAGCTCCGCGGCACGGACGGTCGCCCTCGGGAGGCCCTCGGTGGTGTCGTGGTCGGTCAGCGCGACCGCGGTGCAGCCCGCTGCCGCGGCGAGCTCGACGACGCGCTCCGGGCTCTCCGAGCCGTCGGAGAAGGACGAGTGGCTGTGGAGGTCGATCACGGGCCACAGGGTAACTGGCGATCCGACTGCTCAGAGCTCTCGGGCACGGCCCTCTGTCGCCCGTGGCCAGGGGGTAGCACGGCCGGGCCCGCCGGGTGGCAGAATGGGCTAGGTGAAAGAAGCCTGCGGCGTCTTTGGTGTCTACGCGCCCGGTTTCGACGTCCCGCACCTCGTGTTCGACGGGCTCTTCGCGCTCCAGCACCGGGGCCAGGAATCCGCCGGAATGGCGGTGAGCGACGGCGAGACGGTGACGGTCGTGAAGGACATGGGTCTAGTGACCTCGGTGTTCGACGCGCGCACCCTCAACTCCCTCCAGGGCCACCTGGCCCTCGGGCACGTGCGCTACTCGACGACTGGGCCGAGCACCTGGCAGAACGCCCAACCGGTCTTCCGCTCCGCCGGCAACGCTGGGTTCGCCCTCGGTCACAACGGCAACCTGACCAACGTCGCGGCCTTGGCCGAAGCGGCCGGAATGCTGCCCGGCATCGTCACCTCGGACAGCGAGCTCGTCGGGGAGCTGATCTCGCGGGCCTTCCCGAGCGTGGACCACGTGGGAGAGGGAGAGGATCCGGACCTCGAGCAGGCACTGCTCGAGGTGCTGCCCCTCCTCGAGGGCGCGTTTGCCTTCGGCCTCGCGGACGCTACCCACCTCGTCGGGGTGCGTGACCCGAACGGCTTCCGCCCGCTCTGCCTGGGTCGGCTCGAGCCGCAGCCGGGTGCCCCCGAGGGCGGTTGGGTCATCGCGTCGGAGACGCCGGCGCTCGACATCGTCGGGGCGCATTTCGTCCGGGAGATCGAGCCGGGCGAGATGGTGGTCATCGACGCCGACGGCCCTCGTTCGTTCCGCCCCTTCCCCGAGGAGCGGATCGATCCGAAGCTCTGCATCTTCGAGTTCGTGTACTTCGCCCGGCCCGACAGCAGGCTGTTCGGCCGCGAGGTGCACGCAGCACGCCATCGCATGGGGGAACGGCTCGCCCTTGACGCTCCCGCGGAGGCGGACCTCGTCATCGGGGTGCCCGATTCGGGCGTCCCCGCGGCGGCGGGCTTCGCCGCGAGGACGGGCATCCCGTTCGGCCAGGGCCTCGTGAAAAACCGCTACATCGGCCGCACGTTCATCGCCCCGACGCATCAAGCCCGGGTGGAGGGAGTGCGCCGCAAGCTCAACCCGCTTCGTGAGAGCGTCGAAGGTCGCAGGCTCGTCGTCGTCGACGACTCGATCGTGCGAGGCACCACGACGAGACAGATCGTGAAGATGCTCCGTGAGGCCGGCGCCACCGAAGTCCATCTCCGCGTCTCGTCGCCGCCGTTCCGCTGGCCGTGCTACTACGGGATCGCCACGCCGGACCGTGGCGAGCTCATCGCGGCCAACCTGAGCGTCGAAGAGATCGCCGAGCACCTCGACGCCGACTCGGTCGGCTACCTCTCCCTCGAAGGGCTCATTGCCGCGATCGGGGCGCCGGGTGAGGGCTTCTGCTCGGCGTGCCTTACTGGCGAGTACCCGACCCCCGTCCCTGTGCACTTCGGCGAGCTGGCCGGCGCGCAGCCCTGACCTCCTGCCGCCGCCGGAGGACGTCGACTGCATCTGGAATACGGATTGACGCTATTCAACGTAACTGTTGGACAGATCGCGCCTACCAGCCGATACTTGGCGAAGGAAAGAGGCGTCCTGCGGGCGAGCCGCCGGACAGTAGCTGAGGAGACGGCGATGCAGGACGAGTTCCCGACGCAGCACACCGAGACCTGGTACGTATCTCACAAGGTCGAGATGCGCTCGGAGGACTTGTGCGCGACCCAGCTGCCCGAGGTCGTCGTCGGGTCCGACGGCGTGTCGCTCAAGGTCCTCAAGCCGATCTTCGTCGACGACGAGAAGTACCGCAGCTTCCAGGCGGTCCTGAGCTATCCGGGCGTCTTCCCGGGCAAGGTCCGGGTGGAGCTGGACCTCAACCCGTACAGCTCGCACCTCGGTGAGATCGGCCTGCGCACCACCCGGGTGCCGCGGCTGTTCGTGAGCGCCGAGCGGTACTTCGACGGAGCCTGGAGCGTCCTCGACGCCCTCGCCGCGGAGCTCGCGGCGACCGGAGCCGAAGCTGCCGCCGACGATGGACAGGCCGCCTGAGCCACAGGCACAAGCCCAAGACCGTGGGCTAGCTCTCCCGGGCAGCTCCCGGCCGGTTCACGGTGTGATCTTGTAGCTCGTGGTGTCCGGCACGATCTCGACCCACGTGCGACCTGGCGCGAGCCCCACGCTGTGGCCGGCGCTGTCGGTGAAGGTGGTCGGGTCGGAAGCTGTCGCCCTGTGCCAGGTGACCTTGATCCCCTTGCCGTTGCGGAACACGTAGCCCGTGCCGGAGCCGACCGTCTGGCTCTGGACGTCGCCCGTGCTGCCTGGGCTCTCCGCGTAGGGGCCGAACGAGTAGGACACGACCTGCAGCACGACATTGGTCGCCGTCACCGGCCGCCCGGTAAGTGCGTCGACATCCGGCGTGCCGCTGTAGGTGTGCAGCCACGAGTCCGACGAGTTGTCCCACTTCCAGAGCACGTCGGTGTCGAAGGAGTAGTTGATGCCGACCGTCGCCACGGGGGTGGCCGACGACGGGAGTGCCCGGGCGAACAGGAACACGCTGTGCGGCGCGCCCGTCGCACCTTTGAACATCGAGTACAGCGCCGCAGTGTTGGAGTAGAGATTGTCCGGTGGCACCCGGTTGGTGGTGCGGATGGCGGCGCCTTGCGCCCCTTCGAGGAGGTTCGCCGGGTGGAGCCACCCGAGCCCCATGACGGTGTCGACATCGGGGGTGATACCCCCGGCGAAGGCCAGGATCGGATGCCCGAACTGCGCCATCACGTGCCAGTCGACCCAGCGGACGGAGCGATTGGGCCCGACGCTCGACACGTTGTTGCACTGGTACACCGCGACGTAGCGCATCACGAACCCTTCGGCGGGCGTGTCGTACACGATGTCGGCCTCGTCGAGGCCGCTCTGCGGGCGTGCCCCCTCCGGCTCGTTGCCGACCTTGATGCCGATCGCCGGCCGGTCCGGTACGCCGTGCGGCGCCGGCAGGTCGGTGAGTGGACAGCGATCCGCGGCCACCTGGGTCGTCGTGCTGGTGCTCGGACTCGTGCTCGTGGTCCCGGGTGTGTGGGCCGCGGCCTTCGGGCCGCCGCTCGTCACGACGAGTCCGATCACGGCTCCGAGCACCACGACGGCGATCCCGCCGCCGACGGCGAGGCGACGACGGCGGAAGGTGGCGGAGGCGCGTTGGCGGTGGGCTCGCGAAGGCATCCGGCAACGGTAGTCAGTCGCGCCGGCCGTGCGCATCCACTTGGCGCGAATCAGCGTCCGGCGGTCACGCGGGCGGGACGAGCAGCCTCGCTTCTTCGGCGCGCCCCCGGCGTGACAGAGGTGGCCACGCGCTCGGTGCCGCCGGCGAGGAAGCGACCGATGACCGGAAGCTCCCAGAACGACTCGGCCCGGGCGATCGCCACCGCGATCGCGGGCAGGTGCTCGGGAGCGTCGTAGGCC
>JAODBO010000014.1 GCA_025464005.1 Acidimicrobiaceae bacterium
GGCATCCCATTCGGCAACGCGATGCTGAAGAACGGGTAGAACTACGTCGGCGAGCCCTCCTCCGTGCTGTTCCCCCGATCGAGGCTCGCGCCCAGTGACTTCTCGGCACTGGCGGGTACGACCTATACCTCCCTGCTGGACATCTCCAGCTGGCTCTCCCTGCTAGCGCGCGGCCAGTTCGCGTACATCGCCGAGCCGCTCTCCGAGGTGCGCATACACCCGGGCCAGGAGGGGCAGGCTCTCGGTGCCATCCGTGAAGATCTCGAATGGCTTCGCGCCGCGCATGAGTCGCGAAGCCTCGGCTACCTCGCGGATCCGGCAGAGGAGGCGGCCTCCCTCTCCGTGCTCGTCGACCGACTCGTCACCTCGGCTCTAGAGGCACCCGGCGTCGAGGCAGCAGCCGTCTGGGACGCCGTTCAGCGCGCCGTCGGGCGCGTGGCGCAGATCAGCGCCTCGTCGCCGAATGAGTCGCCGGGGCGCGTCGCCGAATCGATCCGGACCTACGCCCGGGCGCTCCTCGGAAGCGCCCTGCGCGCGCCAGCCGGAGAGGCGGCAGAGGTCATGGCGATCCTCCAGGGAGTCTTGGAGGGAGCGGCCGAGCGATCGAGGTTGACCTCTGCCGCCTCGTCGGGGAACTCCTCGGAAGTCGTCGAGCGCTCGGTAGCGTGAGGGCTTGAACGCCTGGCGCTCGAAAGGCCTCAGGCCGCGTTGCTCCGCACGCGCTCGCCGATGATCTCATACGCGTGGTCGAGCACCTTGCGAAACGCGGCCGAATAGAACTGCCCCGCCGCGTCGGGCGCATTGCCCAGGTCGATGAAGTCGGCGAGCTCCGGGAGCTGAGCGACGCACCTTCTATATTCGGCGTGGTTGATCGCGATCGCGTGGCTACATGAGTCCGTGCTGAGGTGGCCCTGGTCAGCGGCCCAGCGGGCGATGAGCTCGAACTCGAACAGCCCAGCAGATCGAACGGTGGACGACTGACCGCTCGTCTGGCTCGCGTGTCGCCGGAACGCCGAGCTTCGATAGCCGAGGCCGACGATCTTGTGACCGTTGTGCGCGAAGTTCGAGTACAGCGCGACGTCGGTCAAGCTGCGAAGCCGGTAGCCATCGATCCCGAAGGGATTCGACATCGACGCGAGCGTCTCCGCGTCGATCAGGATGTTGCTCGGCTCGCCGATCCAGTTGAGCGCTCGGCCGACAACTTGCTCGAAGAACATATCGCCGGTCAACTGCACGACTTCCCCGGCGGCGAGCGCGGAATCCGTCGGCTGCACCCGTCCCACGCCGTCGACGATGTGGCGTTCGTGGAAGGCCAGCTTCGCCCCCAACTGATCGGCAGCTGTGCACAGCAGCTCGATGGAGCGCGGCAGCAGGAAGTCGTCGTCGAAGAGGAACTTGATGTACTTCCCCGTCGCCTGAGCCAGGAGAAAGTCACGATTCGCCCCGGGCTGGCGGGGCGTCGGGTTGCGCCCGAAGCGAATCCTTGGGTCGTCCCATTTCGCGACCACTGACGCCACGTCGTCGTTCGGGCAATCGTCACCTATGAGGAGCTCGAAGTCTCCGAAGGTCTGTGCGAGCGCGCTGGCGATGCAGGTGTCTAGATAGTCAGGCCGGTACGCGGGCACGAGCACGGAAACCTTAGGCACTGCGACGCTCCTCTCCTAGCAGGCAAGTGCGGCATCGGCCGCGATGCAGCGGGCGCCCGCGATGGCGGCGCGCACTGCTGTGGGGTCGTTCCACATGAGGACATCGAGGACAGATAGCTGCGGCTCGAACTCATACGGCGCCGTCTCGTAGACGAACGGCGGCTGTTCGAGAAAGCTGAGGCGAACGCCGTGTGACGCGAACTCCTCCGGATCGAACAGCCCACGTCCGCCGATCGGGTTGCAGTACTCGTCGGCACCGAGCACGCTGGCAATCGCCGGTGCCCAGCCCCCCGGGTGATCGATCGTCGGAAGCTCGAGGTCGAGCGCCGAGCACACGGCCGGGCGGAAGTCGACGCCGATGTACTCGCACACCTCCGATATCCCTCGGACGTTGACCGCCACGAGCGAGTGCTCGGACGGCTCGCCGAGCGAGGCCTCGAGAATCGCCTCCACCTCGCGCCAGTACGGTGCCTTGTGGCGGTAGTGGCTGACCTTGCCGAGCAGCGTCGTCAACGCGCTCGCCGGATCGGCCAACCGTGCCTCGGCGATCGAGATGGACCGAGAGGAGTTCTCGAGAGTTACGCCCACCCAGTTCCAGCCCTCGCGCGGATGTAACACGCGGTTGCGGTTCATCCAGGTCTTCGGCGTGTACTGCGTGACGTCGAAGACCACCCATTCGTCGCAGTGGTCGATGAGCGAGAAGTAGCCGAGGTGGGGGAAGAAATACGGCTGCATGATGCCGAGTCGCATCTCAGGCTCCGACGCGAGAGGTGAGCGCTTGCGCGTGGGTCTGCACTGCAGCGATCAGCTCGGCGATCGCTGCAGTCGCGCCGGGCATCACGAGCGCGCCGATCGGGAGCTGCAGCAGCCTCGCCGACAGTCGATCGGTGTGCGGGAGCACTCGGGATGCGCCACCCTGGTCGTCGCAGTACGGGGTGGTCCGGTGAATGCCCGGATGGAAGTACCGGCGCGCGACGACGTTCTCGCCGTGCAACACCCTGAGGAGCTCGTCCCGATGCAAGCCGAACTCGTCCTCGTCGACCTCGACCACGACGTACTGGTAGTTGGACTGATCCACACCGGCGGGCGCGATCACCCGTACACCCGGCGTCCCGGCGAGGCCCTCCTCGTAGGTACGAAACAGGTGCTCGTTGTTCGAACGGTTCGAGGGGAAGTCCTCGAGGCTCATCAGAGCGATCGCCGCCTGCGCCTCGGAGAACCGGCCGTTGCTCGTCACCGGAACCTCGACCGGCCTCCCGGCGCCATAGCTGCTTCTGATGTTCCTGAGCCGTGCCGCGAGCGCGTCGTCGTTCGTGCAGACGCACCCGCCCTCGGTGGCACTGAGGGCCTTGGTGGCATGGAACGAGAACACCTCGGCGCTCCCGAAGCCGCCAAGGGGACGGCCGGCGACGGTCACGCCACTGCCGTGCGCGGAGTCGAAGAAAAGGGTCAGATCCTCCTGCAGTGCGAAGCGTTCCATGGCTGCCGGGTCACAGCATCCGCCCCACAGGTTCACTCCAAGGATCCCGGTTACATCCTCGTCGAGGACGGCTCCGACGTGCTCCGGCGTGACCTGGTGCGTGTGGGGGTCGACATCGCAGAACACGACCTCCAGTCCTGCCCACGTAAGTGCTTGCGCGCTCGCGACGAAGCTGAAGCTCGGCACGACGACCTTGCCTCGCAGTCCGAGCGCCTTGGCGGTCATGAGGAGCCCGATAGTCGCGTTCGTGACCGTGACGACGTGCTTCACGCCATAGAACTGACTGAGCCGGTCCTCGAGCTCTTGGGCGAGCGGACCGTGGTTGGTGTACCACCCGCGGTCGAAGATGGCGCGCATCGCCGCCTCATAACGTTCCCATGCGGGAAAGTAGAGCTGGCCGACCGGGATCGGCTCCTCGAAGCGCGGCGCGCCTCCGAGCAACGCGAAGTCGCCGGGGACCTGCTTGAACGATGTCATTGCGGCCGCAATGCCTCATCGAGCACCGTCGCGTGCTGGTAGATGAAGGCGAGGAGCGACACGACGCGCTCGACGGCGCCTTCGGACACGCGCGATCCGGATGGGAGCAGCATGAACCGTTCGGCGAGGCGGTCCGTGACCGGCAGCGGTCCGAACTCGGTCGGGTACGAAGCCATCTTCTGGTGAAGCGCCGGTGAGTAGTACGCCCGGGCGAGGACGCCTTCGGCGTGCAGCACGTCGAGTGTGACGGATCGGCTTAGCGGCCAGTCGTCGAGCAGCTCGACGACGATGTTCTTGTACGAGCACCGCTCGGACTCGTCGAACTCGAGCAGGCGCACACCCGAAAGGCCGCGGAGAGCCGTTCGGTAGGTCGCGTAGCGCATCTGGTGCTCGACCACCTGCGCGTCGAGCTCCTCCAGGCTCGCCAGCGCCATTGCCGCGTGCACCTCGTTCAGCTTGGCGTTGATTCCGAAGCACTCGACGTTGTCGTGGCCCTTGAACCCGAAGCCGCGCTGGATCGAGAGGAGCGCGGCGAGCTCTTCGTCGTCGGTCGTGAGATAACCGCCTTCGAAGCCGTTGATCAGCTTGCTCGCATGCAGGGAGAACACCTCTGCCGCGCCGAACGAGCCGACCTTGCGTCCCCTATAGGACTCATAACAGGATTCGACGGCGTCGATCAAGAGCGGCACCCCCCGTGCAATCGCGAGCTGCTCCAGCTCGTCAGCCGCGCAGCAGTTGACGATGGGGTGCACCCCGAGCAGCAGTGCGGTCTCATCTGTGACACAGGGTGCGGCCGTCTCGGCGCTCATGGCCAGGGTCGAAGCATCGACCTCGCAGTAACGCGGCACGAGGCCTGTCCAGGCCACGACGTCGGCCATGCGCCGGTAGGTGAGGGACGGCATCACCACCTCGCGCCGGTTGGGGACGGCGAGCGCCCGGACCGCCAGCACGAGTGCCCAGAAGCCGCTGGCGAAGCTCACGCAGTACCGCGTGCCGTGGAACTCCGCCAAGCGCCGCTCCAGCTCACGACTGACCGGTCCCGTGTTGGTGTAGCGGTGTGCGTCGTAGAAGACCCGCGAGTGGGACAGGAAGGCGTCGACGTCGGGCTTCGCCAGATTCGAGGCGGAGACTGGCGGCGCGAACAGTGGCCGGCCGCCGAGCACGGCGAGGTCTGCTGGTAGCTCCTTCACTGGCAACGTGGCCGACGAGCCATGGCGGGGATGCGCCTGCAATGTCGTCATCGTCGTCGACCCATCCCTTGTCCAGTGACCGAAGTGCGCTCCTAACGTCGGGGGCGGCGTTCAGGTTAAGGACCAGCGTGACTCGACCGACACAGCCGACACAGTGCCCGGTGGAACTAAAGCGGGGCAGTTGGCGCGCCGTAAGACGCACGTGCTGAGTACGAGCGTCCGGCGTGAACAGCTTTTCTAAATCCGATTACGAGTACTACCCGAGGACCCTTCCGTCCGAGGACTTCTGGGGCCAGGTGCGCCGCACGGTCAACGGGCAGCCGGTCAGCGAGGAACAGATCCTCATGATCGTCGATTCCGTGAAGCAAGGCGTCCGCTTCGAGGATGGCGACGTGGTCCTCGATCTCGCGTGCGGCAACGGCGCGCTGTCTCGCTACTTCTTCGACTCCTGCTCCGCCCTGCTCGGCGTCGACCGCTCCGAGTACCTCATATCCGTGGCGAAGCAGCACTTCGAGAAGGTCCCCCGCTACACCTTCCTCCATCGTGACGCGGCCGACTACGTCATGACCGAGGAAGAGCCGGAGCGGATCACCAAAGCCATCTGCTACGGCAGCTTCTCGTTTTTCTCGCGCGACGACGGCGAGACCGTGCTCGCCGGTCTGCACGACCGATTCGTCAATCTCCGGCGCGTGTTCATCGGCAACCTGCCCGATCGAGACCGGTCTCAGCTGTTCTACGGCGACGCCGCCCCGGGGGCGGAGCTCGACGACCACAGCGCACAGATCGGCATCTGGCGAACGAAGGAGCAGTTCGAGCAGCTCGGCCACAAGACCGGCTGGAAGCTGACGTTCGGCGAGATGCCGGACGGTTTCTATGCCCGCCACTACCGCTACGACGCGCTCCTCGAGCGCGCCTGAGTGGCGCCCGACAGAGCGGCTCACCGGTGCATGGCCCGCAGCTCAACAACCTTGCGATAGGGGCCGTTAGAGCCGCCGTGCCCAGCACGAATCTGACTGATCTCCGCCGCCTTGCGCGCGGCCTCGGCGGGCGCGCATGACCACGCGGCACAAGATCGGGCTCTTCGGGGTCCCGGCGGCGGTCATCGTCATCATCGTGATGCTGGTCGTCCCGCTGCCGTCGTTCCTCCTCGACCTGCTGATCACGGTCAACATCTCCGCCGCTCTCGTCGTGCTGCTCATGACGATGCACGTCGACCGGGCCCGCGACTTCTCCGGCTTCCCGTCGCTGTTGCTGATCGCCACGATGTTCCGCCTGGCGATCAACGTGAGCGTGACCCGCCTCGTGCTCCTCCACGGCTACGCCGGCGCGGTGGTCCAGAGCTTCGGCAGCTTCGTCATCGGCGGGCAGGCCGTCGTGGGGATCGTCGTGTTCCTGATCCTGATCATCATCCAGTTCGTCGTCGTTACGAGCGGCGCAGGGCGTGTGTCGGAGGTCTCGGCCCGCTTCTCGCTCGACGCGATGGGACCGAAGCTCATCGCCATCGACGGTGAGCTGAACACCGGGCTGATCGACGAGAAGGAAGCCCGTCGTCGCCGAAAGGAGATCGACGAGACCTCCGAGTTCTACGGGAACATGGACGGCGCCAGCAAGTTCGTCCGAGGCGACGCCATCGCCGCGCTCATCATCACGGTCATCAACCTGTTCGGCGGGTTCCTCATCGGCGTGCTCCAACGCCACCTTTCGATGAGCCAGGCCGTGCACACCTACTCGATCCTGTCCATCGGCGACGGGCTCGTGTCGCAGATCCCCGCACTACTGCTGTCGATCTCCACCGGCCTCATCGTCACACGTGGCGCCAACCGCGAGGACGGCGACTTCGGCAACGACATCCTCGACCAGTTCCGCGCACAGCCGCGCACCCTGCAGATCGCAGGTGCGGCGATGATCCTTCTCGCGATCGTGCCGGGCCTTCCCCACCTGCCGTTCTTCATCGTCGGCTGCATATTGATCCTGCTCTCGACGCGGCTGCGCCGGTCGAACGAGGACCTGGCGCGACGCACCACCAAGGCCGAGGAGGACGCCATCGTGCCGGTGGCGACCGACACGCCACAGGCGCTCGCGAGCGAGATGCGCGCGGAGCGCCTCGAGCTCGAGCTGGCGGCCAATGTGACACCGCTCGCCGACCCGGCCCATGGGGGGGACCTGCTCGAGCGGGTCCGGGGACTGCGCCGCAAGGTGGCGCTCGAGCGCGGCTTCGCGATCCCCACGGTCCGTACGCACGACAACATCAACCTCCCACCGAACACCTACGCGATCCGCGTGAACGGCGTCGAGGTCGCCCGGGGTGAGGCGCACCCGGCGCGCATGCTCGCGATCGGCCCGGGCATCGATCTGCTCAACGGGATCGCCACGACCGAGCCGGCGTTCGGGCTCCCGGCCAAGTGGATCCCCGCCGAGACCCGCGAGCACGCGATCGCCGTGGCAGGGATCACCCCCATCGACCCTTCCTCCGCGATCATCACGCACCTCGCCGAGGTGGTCACCCAGCACGCCTCCGAGCTGCTCTCCGTCCAGCAGGTCCAGATCCTCCTCGATGCGGCGAAGGCGACGGACCCAGCTGCCATCGAGGAGATGAAGCTCGCACAGGTCTCACTCGTGGAGCTCCATCGAGTGCTCGCGTCGCTCGTGGAGGAGGGCGTGCCCATCATCGACTTCGTGCGCATAGTCGAGGCGATCACGGGCCGGTCGCGCCAGCCCAACAAGAGCCACGAGGCGCTCGTCGAATCCGCCCGAGCGGCACTCGGACCGATGATCAGCGCCGCGCATGCCCGCAACGGCAGGCTCGCGGCCATCACCATCGATGCAGCGTTCGAACAGGTGCTCGTCTACAGCGTTCGCGTCACCGACACGGGATCGATCCTCGGCGTCGAGCCCCAAGTGACGGAGCTGCTTGTCGGTGAGACGAGGTCGATCTACGACGCCGGGACGCGGTCCGGCCGAGAGCCCGTGCTCGTCGTCGGTTCCGTCCTACGACCGGCACTGGCAAGGCTGTTCGCCGCCGCCATCCCACGCCTCGCAGTCATGTCGGTGAACGAGATCGGACGCCAGGTACAGCTCGAGCGGATAGGAGTGGTGACAGGTGTCAGCGCAACAGCTGGTATTTGAAGGGCCCGATCCCGAACAGCTGCTCATCGAGGCATGGGCCAAGCTCGGGACCGGTGTGCGCATCAGCGAGCCGGTGCGCGTCCGCAAGGGCGGCTTCCTCGGCTTCTTCGCCAAGCTCCACTACCGGATAGAGGTCGAGCCGGTGGTGCCCGCACCAAGAGACGTGAGAACCGCCGCCGCGACCTCCGCCGGCATGTCAACGAGCGCCGCTGTCGGCGCCATGTCGGTCGGCGCCTCCCACCCGAGCGGAGCCTCCACCTCCGATGCGCTGGACAGGCTCGTGGATGCGACCGAGGACGTGTTCGAGCTCCGTGGCGCCGAGCGGCGCTCGTTCGACCAGGTCCTCGAGGTTGTGGCGAGCTCGCTCGGAGACGAGCCGGCCGCATTCGCCACGTCCACTTCCACGATCGCCGCGGCGCCGAAGCCACCCGCTCCTCGTAGCCGGATCAGCCGCGCCGAAATGGACCCGCCCCTCGAGGCCGTCCGCTACTGGGCCGACGCACCACTCGCCGCCGCCGTCGAGCTCACGGCGAGGGACAGCCACGACGTCGAGAGCGGTTACGCCGCGCGTAGCGCACCTGAGGTCGTGACAAGCGAGCGACCTCGGCGGAGCCACGGATCGGCCGAGCAGCTCGTAGCCGTGGGATTTCCAGCTTCGCTCCTCGCGCGCGCCCTCGAGCCGACCCAAGGCCAGAGCTACGCCGAGGCTGTCTTCGCTCTTGCACCTGTCGCACGCCCCCTCCCCGACGTGCCCGGTGCCCTGATAGCGGTGCTCGGCGAGCTGGGCGAAGCGCTCGAGGTTGCCGGGGGTATCGTCGACGACCTCGGCCTAGAAGAGACGGAGATCGCCGTGGCGAGCCCCCGAGCGCCCGACTTCGCGCTTCCCTCGCACCTCCTCGTGAACGACGCCAAGCGCGCGGCCGCCCTGTCCCCAGGATGGCGTCGTGACTGCGTGGCAGTCGTCGTCGTCGACTGCGCGGGGCCCGAGTCGACGACGGCTTGGGTGCGAACCATGCTGCGATCGCTTAGACCGACGGCCACCTGGTCCCTAGCGAGCGCCACGAGTAAGAGCGAGGACGTCGCCCACTTCGTCGACTCGATCGGCGGGGTGGACGCCATCGTCCTCGCAGACCTGGACGCGACGGTGACCCCCGCGGCCATCCTCGCCACCGGGATCCCCGTCGCCCGCCTCGACGGAGAGCCCGCCACGCCCGCTGCGTGGGTCGATGCCGTCACGAGCCACCTCTCGATGGCGACGCGCACTGGGGGCGAGTAGCCCTATGCCTGGCGTGAAGCGGATGGAACTGGTGATCGTGGCGGCGATCGTCGTGTCGCTCCCCTCCTTCGCCCAAGCCTTCAACGGCGGCATCACCGCATCGGCCGCGCTCGTGCGCTTCGGGCTCGCGCTGCTCGTCTGCTGGGCGCTCGGCGCAATCGTCGAACGCACCATCGACACCTACGCCCGGGAGGCGCGCCAGAAGGAGATCGAGCGCCGCGTCGCGCAGGCGCTCGCCGCGCGGGAGTCGTTCTGGAAGGACCAGATCCCAGCCGAGGCCGAGGTCGAGGCCGAGAAGCGCTCCTGAGGTTCTGTGGCTGCGTCGGCCACCCGGCGCGGTCGCTCCGGTACGATGCGGGGCATCTGACGCCGACTACGCAGGGAGGGACAGGGCATGCTGGTGCTACGCAGGCGTGCCCAGGAGGCGATCGTGTTCGAGGGCGGGCTCGTGCTCACCCTCGTCGACGTGATCGATCACCGGGCGTGGCTCTCCTTCGCCTCACCCACGATCCCCGTGCCCGTCGTCGTGTCGGCGCTCTCGACGGGACCCGGCACCGCATGCATCGCGGTCCGCTCCCCCGCGTCCATCGCACGTCACGGAAATGTCATCTCGATGATGCTCGAGGAGCCTGCGAAAGCCGCTAGCGAAGTCGCTAGCGATGCGGTCCTCTTGGTGAACAGATCTCTCGGTGATCGGCTCGTCTTCGATGGCCTGTCCCTCGAGGTGGCCTCACTCGATCAGGGGCGCGCCGTCCTCGCCGCACGCGTCGCGGAGGTCGAAGGCGCCGTCGGCGTGTCCGTCTTCTCCGTTTCCGGAGTCGAGGTCAAGATCGGCATCGACGCTCCTTCGGACGTGCGCGTCTTCAGGGAAGAGATATGGCGCGCCATGCGCAGCGCCAACGAGGACGCCGCGGCCTGGTCGCCATCGGACCTCGAGTCGCTCGCGGCCAGCCCTCGCACGAGCGCGGGCTCGGACCGGGATTAGTCAGGCGTCGGCGGCAGATCGCGCCGACGGTGCGTCGACCGCTACCGCGACGCCGTAGAGCGCGTCCTGCAGGACGACCTGCGACGCCCGGTCGCTGCGGCGGTTCACCACGATCGGACCCATCAGATTCACCGTGGGAGCGGCGCCGCCATGGCGTGTCACGAGGGTGAATATCTCCACGTCACCGCTGCCCGTCAGCCCGAGCGCCGCTGCCTCGGGCTCCGGGATCTCGACCACGTAGTCACGATATAGCGCGCCAGGAGCGACGACGATGAAGCCGAGGCCCTC
Source organism: Acidimicrobiaceae bacterium (assembly GCA_025464005.1). Classification (GTDB taxonomy): domain Bacteria; phylum Actinomycetota; class Acidimicrobiia; order Acidimicrobiales; family Bog-793; genus RYN-46. Next base: position 10,469 of record JAODBO010000014.1, read on the forward strand.
CTCGTCGAGCGATGAAAGGGTGGCGAAGGGCGCGTACGCGTCGCCGAGGCTGCGCAGCATGTAACGGCGCGTGCCGGGAAAGCCGATGAGCGGGCGGTCGAAGATGAGGATGCGCTCGGCCACGGTCGTCGGCTGCGCGTCGGTGACGGTCAGGGTGTCGCTCATGGGCGTGGCCTCTTCCGGGCTGCTAGAGGGGGTCAGAGGTACTTGACGAGCGAGTCGGCCGAGAGCTGGGAGGTGGCGTAGAGCGCGGACTGGTACGCCGCCTGCTGGAGCTGGAGGCTCGTGAGCGCCTGGGCCATGTTCGTGTCCTGCACCGAGCCGAGCTCGCCCTGGATGGCGGTGAGTGATCCGGTCGCCTGCGTCGCGAAGTTCTGCACGGACTGCTGGTTGGCGCCGAGCACGCCCGCGGCCGACTCGCTCTGCGAGAGCGCCGCGGTGAGGTTCGTCAGGTCGGTGCCGGTCACGTTCTGGATCGCCGCGTTGCGCGCCGCCGTGGTCGTGGCCGATGACGCCGTGTTGAGGTCGTTGACGATCTGCTGGAGGACGCCGGCCGTCGATCCGCCCTGCCCCGTCCCGAGCAGCCCGGTCGTCCCGCTCCCGAAGACCTCGGGGCCCGTCGCGGCCACGGCGACCATCGTGCCGGGCGCGACGGTGCGCGTCGGCGCGGTCGAGTTCCCGAGGTAGTTGCCGTTGGCGTCGTAGGACGCGGTGGCGTTTCCCGTCCCGGCGAAGATCGGCTGGCCTCCCGCCTCGGTCGTGTTGGCGAGATTGAGCAGCTGGCTGAGCGCGCTTCCCACCTGGGCGGAGGTACTCGTGAGCGTGGCCGAGTCGCTCGTCAAGGACGAACCGCTGATCCCCTCGACGACGCTCTTCACCGACTGGAGGACGCTCAGGACGGAGTCGACCGTCGAGTTGCCGAGGCTCAGCCAGCCGACGCCGTCGGCGGAATTCGCGGCGTACTGGTTCGCGCGGGTCACGCTCCCCTGCATCTGCAGGATGCTCGCGGCACCCGCCGGGTTGTCCGAGGCGGCGTTGATCGCGTCGCCGGTCGAGACCTGCTGCTCGATCGTGGCGAGGTTCGCCTGGTCGGTCGTGAGCCCGGAGATCATCGAGTTGGTGAGCACGCTCGGCGTGATGACGATCGCAGACGTGGACGGGATGGAGCTCATGAGCCAATACCTCCTAGACCGCTGCCAGGAGCGACTGCATCGTGGCGTCGATGACGCTCACGACCTTCGCGGATGCCTGGTAGTTCGCCTGGAACTGCATGAGCGCTGCGAGCTGGGCGTCCTGGTTCACGCCGGTCACCGACTGGAGCGCCTGCTGTGCCTGGTTGGCGACGGCCGTCTGCGACGTCAGCTGGGTGTTGGCGTTCTGGGTGTCCGAGCCGATCCCCTCCACGAGGTTCTGGTAGGTGAGGTCGGGACCGGTCGAGACCGTCCCCCGCTCGGCCATCGCCTGGGCGTTGCTCCCGTCGTTCGCGCCGATCGGGCCCGTCCCCGTGGAGTTCGCGCCTGCCGCGGCGATGAGCGTGGGATCGGCGACGACGGCTGCGTTGACGGTGATGGTCCCGGCGCTCATCGGGCCCGTCGAGGAGAAGAGCGGCTCAGTCGATCCCGAGACCCCTGACGCGGTGTAGCCGCTCGCGAGCTGGGTGTTGACCGTCGACGCGAGGGCCGTTGCCACGCTGTCCAGCTGCGCCTGGTACTTCGGGATGTACTGGTTCACCCCGGACAGCAGTCCGGCGAGGGCCCCGCTGCTGACCGGCGCGGCGACGCCCTCCGCGGAGCCGACGAGCGAGCCGGTCGCCGAGGGGGGGTAGGCGTAGATCGTCGTCGTCGTCGAGGTCGGCGTCCCCGACGGAGGGGTGGTCGAGAGGGTCGCCGCCTGGTTCCCCTGCAGGACGTTGATGCCGCCGAGGGAGATCTGCGCGGTGCCGTTCGCCTGCATCTGGACATTGACGCCGGCGAGCGAGGACAGCTGCCCGAGCACGTTGTTCAGCTGGTCGGCGAGCTGGTTCGAGCTCTGCCCGCCCCCAGTGGTCTGGATGATGGTGCCGTTGAGCGACGCAGCCTGGCCGAGCAGGGTGTTGACCTGGCCGACGTCGGTCTGCAGCGAGCTCGAAGTGTTCGTGGCGAGCTGGTCGAGCTGGGTCGAGGCCTCGTGCAGGCTCGTCGCGATGCCTTGGGCCATGTTCACGATCTGCGTGCGTGGCGCCGAGCCGGACGGATCCTGGGCGACGCTGTCCCACGCCGACCAGAACGTCGACAGCTCGCCAGCGATGCTCGAGTTCGTGCTCGCCGTCGACGCGGCCGCGGTCGTCTGACCGAGCGGGAAGACGTCCTCTATGCCGGTGAGCACCTGCTGGAGCGAGCTGATGTTGGACAGCGAACCCTGTGCCTGCAGGTTGTTCGCCGACAGCATCGCCGAGTTCACCTGCGACACCGAGGTGACCAGCACGCCGTCGCCGACGCCGAGCTGGCCGCCGCCGGGAAGCGTCGAGAGCTGGGCCGTCTGGGCTACATAGCCGGGCGTCTGGGAGTTCGACAGGTTCTCGGCGGCGACGTCGATCTCGGCCATCGAGGCGTTCAGCCCCGACGCCGCAATGCTCAGGCCGGCGTCCACCGGCTCAGGCCTTCGTGTTCAAGATGTTGGCGGACTGCTGCGTGCTCACCGGCGCACCGCTCGCGTCGTACGCGGTGGTGGTCTCGACGCCGAGCAACGAGAGCGCGGCCGTCGTTGCGAGGTAACCGCGGGCGAGAAGCTTGCGATTCTCGCCGCAGAGGATGCTCACCCGCTCGACCGAGCGCTTCAGCTCGTCGCGACCTTGGCCGAAGATGTACGTCCACGGCTCCTCGACTGCGGCTGCGATCTCGCGGAGCGTCGACTCCGGCGAGAGGCTGAGGGAGGTCGCAGCTCGGGACAGCGCGGCGCGAAACACCGCGTCGGAGTCCTGGACCGCGTCGATCGCCGCCTCGAGCTCTTGGGTCGTCTCGCTGACCCACGTCGTACAGCCACCCGAGAGCATCATCTGCTGCACCTCGAACTTGAAGCGCAGTCGGCTGAGCGCGTCGATCTGGGTCGCGATGGTCGTCGCGAGAGCTTCGAGCGGAGTGTCGCGTACGAGTTCCACGTCATGTCTCATCGGCACGACGGCTGACGTTCTTGAGCAAGTTCACAGACACCTAACAGCTTCATCACCGAATCACTGCTGCTGGAGTACGTAGCTCGTGAAGTAGACCGCCGAAACCTGCTGGGCCCCCTCGGTCGTGCCGAGCTCGGACTGGAAGGCGTGCAGCAGCGCCGCCTGCAGCGCCGCCCTCCCGGGCGTCGAGAGCAGCGTCGCGTAGGAGTTCCCTCCGATGATCTGAACCGCGGTGCCGACGAGCTCGGACGTGTCCTTCGTGACCACCTTCGAGCTGCCCACTTTCGTCAGCTGCAGGCTGATGGAGATCTGGGCGAGGCTCCCGTCGGGAAGGTTGGTCGTCACCGAGCTCGGGAAGTCGAAGATCGCGCCGGCGGGCACCGGGTCGTGCGGCCCGTAGTGCGGCTTGATGATCTTGCCCTTGGCGACGTAGCCGACCACCAGCACGAGCAGGACGAGCGCGACGACCTTGACCGGGATCTTCCTCTTCGTCCCGGGCGCCGACTTCTCGTCCTTCTTCTCGGACGTCTTGGCGAGCTTCCTGTCGGCAGCGGGCGTCGCGGGACCTACGGCAGCGGCTGGTGGTCGTATCCCGGCGAGCCGGTTCGCCGCGGCCTGCGCGGCCGGGGTGCTCGGCGCGGTTGTCGAGTCGGGCATCACTCCTCCTCGGTCATCCGGACGCCGTGCCCAGGATGACGACGTCGATGCGACGGTTCTTGGCCTGATTGACGGCCGTGTTGTTGGGCGCGGCGGCGTGGGTGTCGCTGTAGCCACTCGCGGAGAGCCGAGTCGCAGGAACGCCATCGACGACGTTCAGGCGGTTCGTGACGTTCGCCGCGCGCGCCGCGGAGAGCTCCCAGTTGGACGCGAACGGTCCCCCGTTGATCGGCTGGTTGTCCGTGTAGCCCTGGACCTCGATGAGGTTCGGCTTCGGCCGGACGACGGTGGCGATCGTGTCGACGATCTGCGCGCCGGCGACGCCGAGGGCGGCCGAGTCGGTCTGGAAGAAGACGCGGTCGGCGAGGATCTGGACGACGACCGAGCTGGCGCCGAGATTCACCTTCGCATAGCTGGAGAGGTGCTCCTGGGCGAGCGCGCGGCTGATCTCGTCGGCGATCTGGCGCAGCTGAGCGGCGTTCACCTTCGGCGAGCCGGCACCGCCGGTGCCGACCTGCGAGGCGAGGCCGGCCTGGCCGGCGATGGACGGGGCGGACAGCAGCCCCGTCCCGCCCGGCAGGCTGATCCCGGACGGGTTGAAGGTCTGCGTCAGGCCGAGCTTGAACTCGAGGAACTTCTTCACGCTGATGGTGCTCAGCGAGAACAGCACGATGAACAGCGCGAGCAGGAGCGTGATCATGTCGGCATAGGTGAGCAGCCACCGCTCCATGCCTCCTTCGTGCTCCTCGACGTGCGCGACGCGGCGCCGGCGCCGGCTGTTCGTGCTCACGCCGCGGCGCCCTTCTCCTCAGCACGGCCGCGCGACTGGGGAGCGAGGAAGGACTCCATGCGCGTCCGCACGAACCGGGAGCTCGCGCCGTTCTGGATCGCCAGCAAGCCCTCGATCTCCATGTGCTTGATCTGAACCTCGATCGCACTGGCGCGCTTCAACTTGTTGGAGATCGGGATCCACATCACGTTTGCGCTGAGGACGCCCCACAGCGTCGCGGTGAAGGCGGAGCCGATGCCCGGACCGAGTGCTTGCGGGTCGGACAGGTTCCCGAGGACGTGCACGAGGCCGATGACCGTTCCGACGATCCCGAGCGTGGGCGCGAAGCCGCCCATGTCCGCGAAGAGCTTCGCCCCCATCCGGTGTCGGGCCTCGGTGCTGGCAATGTCGTTCTCGAGGACGTCGAGGATCTCCTCGGAGTTCGTCCCGTCGACGGCGAGCTCGATGCCACGCCGCAGGAAGGGATCGTCGATGTTGTGCGTCTCCTTGTCGAGGGCGATGATCCCCGAGTTCTTCGCGATCCCGGCGAGACGAGACATCTCGTGGATCGCGAGCTCCATGTCGTAGGCGTCGCCCTTGGTGGCGCGAAGCAGCGTCGGCCGGATTCCCTTGAGATCGGACTTCATGTACCCGGCAGTCGCGGCGAAGAACGTCCCCCCGAAGACGAGCAGCAGTGGCGCCGGCTTGATCAGCACGGTCGGGCTGCTGCCGTCGAGGAGCATCGCGACGATCACGCAGAGCAGGGACCCGCCGATCGCCATCGGCGTCCAGGTGTCCTTCACGGCGTCCCGCCTCCGTCCTCGCTCGGTGCCGGAGCGAGGAGACGGAGCGGCCCGTCCTTGGTCGCTCCGTCGAGCACCGGGCCCGCAGGGATCCCGCTCGTGCCCATGCGGTCGGCGAGCGCCTGGACGACAGCCCGGTCCTCCCGGTGCAGCCGCACGACCTCCTCGATCGACTCCCTGACGATGTAGCTCGTCCCGTTCACGAGCATCAGATGCGTCTCCGGGCCGCCGTCGACTCGCTCGATGAGCGCGCCATTGATAGCGACAGCCAGCCCTTGAAGATTGTGAACGGTGATCATCTCTCGTCTTCCTTGCCGGATCGGGACTAGAGCGCGGTCCTACAAGAGCTATCGGCGCAAGGGCGCGAGATCTTGAGGACGCCGCCGGGGCGGCGCTATCTCGAGCGCGCCGCAGAAAGAAGTACGGGAGGAAGCGTCAGGCTTCGCGAGAACGAAGCGCTCGCAGGTGCCTGCGGGCGAGCGAGCGAGAGCCGGCGCTGCGCCGGTCCACGACTGCTTGGCCCCCGCCGACCACGTCGCGGGCGTCCGGTCCCGCGTGGCCGAGCACCCGCGATGGTCCGGTGCGCGAAGCGCGCGCCGCATCGAGCAGCTCCGAGACCTCGACGGGTCCATTCGTCGGCTCGAAGGTGGCGCGGCCGACGATCACCTCGGGGTCGTGCGAGTCCGCCGCGCCGAGCCCCTTCGCCGCGAGTTGCGCGGTGATCCAGCCGACGACCATCTCCCCGCCGTCGACGTCGGTGTCGGGGAGCGCCACGCCGAACTCGTGCTCGGCGAGCCGCGCGACGACGTCCTCGCCGCGCAGGTCGGATCGCAGCATCCGGGCGATCGTGTAGATCGACGCTGAGTCCGGCGTCGAGGAGGTGCGTCCCTTTCGCGTATCGGTGGCGATCTTGATCGACAGCACCGTCGCGCACTCGCCCGCTCGGCTCGCCCGCCGGACGACGTGGTCCACCACGAAGGTGAATGCGCCGAAGTTCATCAGGCCTGTCTGCTCATCGCGAGTCGTCATGTCACTCCCCTATCCTCAGAGCGTCACGAGCGACATCAGGCCGGTCCCGTAGTCGTCGAGGGTGACGCGGAAGTGCTCGCACGACGGCGCAGCACCGATCCTCTCGGCGTCCGGGAGCTTCTCCCCCGGCGCGAAGCCGGCGACGCCCCGCAAGATGCAACGCGCCCCGTCGGTCCGCACCACTTTGGAGAGGACATTCGTGATCTCGTGGAAGTTCTCCGAAAGGACGTCCGGGAGCGTTCCCGACGACGACCACTGCGTGGCGACAGCGGGCGACATGAGCGTCAGTGCGGCGCTCATGCCGGCAGCGATCGGCGTCTCCACGACGCAGATCGCTGCCTCGCAACCCTGCGCGTCGACGTAGTCGGCGGTCCAGCGAGCGACCTGGCGTGCCGGGCCCTCCTCGACCGGGACGACCTTGACCGGCTTGCGCAGGAGGCCTTCGAGCAGCTCGGCCACCGCCATGGGTCGATCCTTCCCGAGCGCACCGTCGCTCACTCCGGCTACTGATGCGCCACTGAGATACGACTCGATCTTGCTCGTGAGCTCTGCACCCGTGAAGGGCTTGGCGATAAGGAACGCGGCGCCGGCCGCGAACGCACTGGCAAGGATCGCCTCGCTCGACTCGGAAGTGACGAAGCCGAAGGGCACGAGCCAGTCCGCGGCGCGCAGCGCCTGGAGGAACTCGAGACCCGTCATGCCGCCCATGTTCCAGTCGCAGAGGATGAGGTCGACAGGTTCGATCGGCAGCAGCTCGATGGCCGACTCGGCGCTGTCCGCCTCGAGCACAGCCGAGACCGCGTCGATGTTGCGGAGCTCGCGCGAGACGATCATGCGCATCGCCCGGCTGTCGTCGACGACGAGGACTCTCACTGACGTGCTTCCTTTCTCGGACGAGGCCTGGCTCGCTCGGAACGCCGGAAGATGCCCGCGGCGGGCCTGATGCGCCCCACCTCTATCGACCGATACGCTCCCGCTGTTGAGCGATCAGTACACGAAGCGCCCGACGAGGCTCTGCAGTTCGGACGCCATCGAGGACAGCTCGCCCGCTGCGCGCTCGGTGTCGGCGGTGCCCGCCGAGGTCTGGTGGGCGACCTGGGCGACGCCGCTGATGTTCTCCGTGATCTCCGCCGCACCCTGGGCCGCACCGCTGACGCTTCGCGCGATCTCGTTCGTCGTCGCGGTCTGCTCCTCGACTGCGCTCGCGATCGTGCTCTGGATGTCGTTGATCTGGTCGATGATCTCGCCGATGCGACCGATGGCGGTGACGGCACCTTCGGTGTCGGCCTGGATGGCCTCGATCTTGGCGCTGATGTCCTCGGTGGCGATCGCGGTCTCGCGAGCCAGGTCCTTCACCTCATTGGCGACGACGGCGAAGCCCTTGCCCGCCTCTCCCGCGCGTGCAGCCTCGATCGTGGCGTTCAGAGCGAGAAGGTTGGTCTGCTGGGCGATCGAGGTGATGACTTTGACGACCTTGCCGATCTCGGCCGAGGAGTCGCCGAGCTTGGCGACTGTCGAGTTCGTCGACTCGGCGACCTCTGCCGCGAGGGTGGCGACCCGCGCGGCGTCCGCGGCGTTCTTCGCGATCTCACGGATCGAGGCGGTGAGCTCCTCGGCGGCGGCCGCGACGCTCTGGACGCTTCCGGAGACGACCTCGGAGTTCTCCGAGACGACATTGGCCTGGGCCGAGGTCTCCTCGGCGCCGGCGGACATCTGGGCGGCCGTCGCGGTGAGCTCCTCGGCAGCCCCGGCGAGGCTCTGGGAGTTCTCGCCGATGGCGCCCATGCGGGTGCGCAGGTCGGCGAGGAAGCGGGCGAGGCTCTCCCCGACCTGACCGACCGGGTCGCTGCCCGAGACCGGCACCTGCACGGTGAGGTCCCCGTCGGCCGCCGCGTTCACGACGCCGAGAATGTCGTTCACCTTCGTCCGCAGCTCCTCCTCGGCCACACGCTCGCGATCGCGTGCTCCGATGCGCTCGATGCCGGCCGAGATCGAGGAAGCGAGTGTGCGGAAGGTCGAGAGCCGCCTCTCGGTCGCGCTCAGCACCTCGGAGGAGAAGAGCTCGATGACGCCGGCGATCTCGCCGTCGACGAGCAGCGGGAGGGCGAGACCACTTCTGGCCCCGTGCGCGAAAGCCTGGGCGCGCCCGTCCTCGAAGGCGGCGAGGTCCTCGGCGAGCACGACGTCACGGTTGCGCCACGCGCGGCCCGACAGACCCGAGCCCGAGTCCGTCGCCGCGTCGGCCCCCGGGCTTGCGGCAGCGACGAATCCGGCCTGGAGGAAGCCGAAGGAGCGCTTCGCCGTCTCGAGCACGACCTTGACCGCTTCCTCAGCCGTCGCGCAGCTCTGCAGCGCGCCCACGACCGCGGACACCGCTTGGGTGTCCGCGGCGGCTGCAGCGTCCTCACGACTGCGCTCGGCGAGGTCCTCCTGGCCGGCGGCCTGGGCGGCAATGGCCTGATTGAGCCCGCGTGCGAGCGAGCCCAGCTCGTCGGCCGAGTCGACGCCCGCACGCACGCCGAGATCGCCCGCCGTGACGGCGTCGAGGGTGGCGCCGATCACGTGCAGCGGCAGGGTGATGGAGCGGATGGCCCAGCGGGTGACGACCGCGGCCAGCACGATGCCGATCGCGGCGAGGAGGACGAGGAGGAGGATCGCGCGGTTGACATTGCTGACCACGGCGCTCTTCAGCTTCGCGGTGTCTTGGGAGATCACCGCGCTCAGCGAGTTGAAGTCGGCCTGGGTCTTGTTCGAGACCGCGGCATTGGTGACGGACATCACCGTGATGGCGCCTCTGGTGTTGCCGGCAAGGATGTCGGCGTGCACCCGAGTGGTGAAGTCGTTGTATCCGACGAGGTCGGCCTGCACCCGGGCGACTCCCGTCCGAGCGGAGGCCGGTAGCCCGGCGGAGACCACCAGCCTTGCCAGTGCGCCGAGGTTGGTCGCCGCCTGTGCGTGGCCTTGCACGACCTGCTGCCAGGTGGTGTTCAGCAGGGCCTGCTGCCTGGCGTCCTTCAGCGACGCCAGGGCCGAGGACATGTTGGACTGATCGTCGTCGGTCAGCCAGCCCTCGTAAGCGTCGCGCTCGGCCTGGAACGCAGCGAACACCTGATTGGACTGCACAGCTTTCGCCTTCGATGAGAGCAATCCCTGGACGGCGATGCCCATGCACGCAGCCCAGACAAGCGCGAGCGCGCCGACGAGGCCGATGAGCCGCTTGCTCACGCTGAGGTTCGCCAGTGCTGCAGAGCGTGTGCGGCGGCGGCTGGAGCGACGCGGCCGACCGGCTCCGACCGGCGTCGTGCCCTCGTCGACGTTCCATCGATCGCGGCCGGAGCGGAGATGGCCGCCTGGATCGGTGTCGTCGCCCCGGCGCAGGTCGAGCGGAGCGAGGGCGATCGCGCGATCCCCGGTCCGCGTGCCACTGGCGTGGCCACCGTGAATTCCATTACCGCCAATGCTCACGTCATCGTCCCCAGATAGTGCGCCGCGTCGGGCGGCGCGGCGCACTATCTATCGGCAGGGCTGCTTCGGCCCTTGAGTTCCGGTCCCCAGACCCAGGCTGAGGAGCCGCGCGCGAGCCCGAGCGCCGCTCAATTCGCGCCCCGGTGCGATGAGCCGCGCCCGGCTCCCCGTCGCCGGGCTCCTCGCCCGCCCGCTGCTCGCAGAGTTCGCTATCAAGCCCGAGGCGAAACGCGCCGTAACCAGCACTGGAGGATCTCCGCCCAGATCACGGGCGGGAGCTGGCACCTGGGATCCCGAGACCGCGTCGGAAGGTGGCGACACCGTCATGTCGATCGAGCGCAGCACAGCACCCCCGTCTATCGCCGCGCACCCGAAGAACAACCTGCTGCCCGATGACGCTCACCGACGCGTCGGCGTGCCGGCCGGAGAGCGGGGATGTCCTTGACCGACGTCGACACCGCTACCGATCTTCCTGGCACCGGGTCGATCGGCGGGAAGCCCAGCTCGCAGGGCTCGAGCGCCCCCCTACCCGAGCCGGTCCCTGCTTCACCGGATCAGAGCGACATCGCGGCGCTGTGGGCGTCGTTCAGGGAGAGGCGCGACGAAGCCTCCCGTGGTGCGATCGTGACCACGTACTACCCGCTCGTGAAACACGTTGCACGCCGGATCGCCGCCTCGCTCGCGCACCAGGTCGAGCTGGACGATCTCGAGGGCTACGGGGCCGAGGGCCTCCTGGATGCCGTCGACCGCTACGACACCTCTCACGGCGCCCAGTTCGCCACGTTCGCGGCGCACCGGATCCGCGGTGCCATCTACGACGGCATTCGCAGCACCGACTGGGCGCCGAGGAGCATCCGTCGAAAGGCTCGGGAGATCCACACCAACTTCGGATGGCTGTGCACCGAGCACGGTCGAGAGCCGACCGAGGCCGAAGAGGCCAGTGCGCTCGGCGTCGCGGTGGACGCCCTGCGCAGCTCGAAGAGCCAGATCTCCGGCGCTCAGATCGGGTCGCTCGAGGGCCGTCTCGCCAGCGACCCCGCCAAGGGCGCGGACCCGCGCGATCCCGACGGCGAGCCGTTGGCCATCTGCATCGCGAACGAGGCGAGCCACGCACTGCGCGCCGGGCTCGCGCTGCTTGACGAGCGAGAGCGGACGGTGACGACGCTGAGCTTCGACGAAGGGCTCACCTTGGCCGAGATCGGTGAGCGGCTCGGGGTCACCGAGAGCCGCGTCTGCCAGATACGCACGGGCGCCATCAAACGGCTGCGCGCGTACGCGCGTGCAGAGGGCTTGGTCCAGGCCTGATGCGGGTCATCGCCCGCGACGACGAGCGCCCTGTCGCCTGCGACGAGATGGAGGGGGCGAGGTGGACGACGACACCATGAACGAGATCGTCCAGGAGTTCCTGGTCGAGACGAACGAAAACCTGGACCAGCTCGATCAGGATCTCGTCGCGCTCGAGAGCGACCCCCACTCGAGGGAGCTGCTGAGCAGCGTCTTTCGCACGATCCACACCGTGAAGGGCACGACCGGCTTCCTTGGCTTCGGGCGACTCGAGGAGATCTCCCACGCGGCGGAAAGCCTGCTGAGCGAGCTGCGCGACGGCCGACTCGAGCTCACGGCCCCCCGGACCGACGCCCTGCTCGAGGTGGTCGACGCCATCAGGGCCCTGTTGTCCGCCATCGAGCGGACCGGCGGGGAGGGTGACGGGGACCTCTCGGCCCTCATCGCGCGAATCCAGGATCTCCAGCGTATCGACGAGTCACAGTCAGACTCGCCACAACAACCAAGCGCCACGGCCCCCGTCGCCACGGCCCTGCCCCCGCCGGCGGCGATCGGGCCCCCCGCCCTCACCGCCGTGGTCCCTCCCCCGGATGTCGCTCCGGCGGGAGCCGAGGTCGTCGAGGCGACGCACACAGATACCCACCGCGGTGCCGGGGAGCGCAGCGTGCGGGTCGACGTCGAGCTGTTGGACTCGATGATGAGCCAAGTAGGCGAGCTCGTGCTCGCTCGCAACCAGGTCGGCGCGCACGTCGGGCTGCTCGACAACCAGGCCCTGCACCAGAGCGTGCAACGCCTCTCCATGATCGTGAGCGAGCTGCAGGAGGCGGTCATGAAGGCCCGCATGCAGCCGGTCGAGCAGCTCTGGGCGAAGTTGCCACGTGTCGTCAGGGACCTTTCCGCACAGTTCTCGAAGCACGTCGCGCTCGAGATGGAAGGTGGTGAGACCGAGCTGGACCGATCGCTCCTGGAAGCGGTGAAGGACCCCTTGACCCATCTCGTGCGCAATGCCGTCGACCATGCAATCGAACTGCCCGAGGTCCGCGTCACCGCGGGAAAGCCGGAGGTCGGGACGCTGTCGCTTCGCGCCGCACACGAAGGCGGCCAGGTCGTGCTCGAGGTGAGCGACGACGGAGCCGGGATCGATCCGGAGAGGATCGGCGCCAAGGCCCTCGAGCGGGGCCTCGTGAGCCAGGCCGCCCTCGACGCGATGTCCGAGCGCGAGATCGTGGACATGATCTTCACCGCAGGCTTCTCGACGGCCGACACCGTGACCAACGTCTCCGGTCGCGGCGTCGGCATGGATGTCGTCCGTACGAACGTCGAGCGGATCGGCGGGACGATCGACCTCACGAGCGCGCCCGGAGCCGGGACGACGTTCCGGATCAAGATCCCGCTGACCCTCGCCATCATCCCGGCACTGCTCGTCGGTTGCCGCGAGCAACGGTACGCGATCCCCCAGGCGAACCTGCTCGAGATGGTGCAGCTCAGCGCCGGCGGAGCTCACGGCGACATTGAGCGAATCGGCGGTGCGCTCGTCTACCGGCTCCGGAGCAAGCTCTTGCCCCTCGTCAAGCTCGACGAGACCTTCGGGTGTGCGCCGATCACGAGCGACGAAACGCCCGAAACGGTCAGCATCGTCGTCCTCCAGGCCGATGGGCACCTGCTCGGCGTGATCGTCGACGACGTCTTCGGAACGGAGGAGATCGTCGTCAAGCCCCTCGGCCAACATGTCAAGCACGTTCCGCTGTTCGCCGGCGCGACGATCCTCGGAGACGGCAGCGTGGCGCTGATCCTCGACGTCATCGGCCTCGCCGCCACGGCGAGGGTCGAGGAGGTGACAGCGAGCCTCGCTCTCGGCGCGGACATGCTCGAGAGCGTCGAGGGACACCGCGGCGAGCGCAGCACCTTCGTCCTGTTACGCGTGGGGCGCGATCGCAGAGTCGCCGTTCCGCTCGAGGCGGTCGCGCGCCTCGAGGAGGCGCCGGCCGGCGCCATCGAGCAGGCCGGCGGCGGACACGTCATGCAGTACCGCGGTGACCTTCTCCCGCTCGTCTCACTCGCCTCGATCCTCCAGGGCACCGACGTCGGCGGCGACGACGAGGTGGGCGCGGACGAGCTCGCTGCGACCGTCCCGGTCGTTGTCTACTCCGACGGCGTGCGCCCGATCGGGCTCGTCGCTTCGGAGATCCTGGACATCGTCGAAGGTGTCTTCGACGTCCGCGAGGTCGAGGCCGCTCCCGGGATCCTCGGCTCGACGGTCGTGCACGGCCGCGTCACCGACGTGCTCGACGTCCATGGCGCGTTCGAGCTGTCGACGAAGGAGACGGGACGTGTCGCCTAGTCGGGAGCAAGGCCCGAACCGCGAGCCGGCGGTCCAGTACTGCACCTTCAAGGTCGACCACCTTCTCATCGGAGTGGAGGTCTGGCGCGTCCAGGAGGTCATCCGCCATCAGCCGATGACCCCGGTTCCGCTCGCACCGAAAGAGGTGAAGGGACTCATCAACCTGCGCGGCCAGATCGTCACGGCGATCGACGTCCGGCTGTGGCTCGCCATGTCCCCCCGTCCCGGTGACTCCCTCTCGATGAACGCCGTGATCCGGCTCGGTGACGAGCCAGTCAGCCTGCTCGTCGACGAGGCCGGGGAGGTTGTCGAACCCCCGCTCAGCAGCTACGAGCCGGTCCCGTCGACGGCGTCGGAGCAGATCCGGACGTTGTTCAGCGGGACCTACAAGCTGGAGGACGCGTTGATGCTCGTCCTCGACACGGCGACGGTCGCGCGCATCAGTTCGGATTACGGCTCCGACGCTGGGATCTCCAGCTCGCGCCGCGCCTCATGAGGCTCGCAGACGCGCCGATCCGGGTGCTGCTCGTCGACGACTCCGCCGTCGTTCGCAGGTTCGTCACCGAGACGCTCGAGGAGGAACCGGACATCGTCGTCTCCGCCACGGCGGCCAACGGGGGCCTCGCACTCGAGCGACTCGAGCGCGAGGTCCCCGACGTCGTCGTGCTCGACGTCGAGATGCCGGTGCTCGACGGTCTCGCCACCCTCAAGAAACTCCGGCCGAGGTGGCCGGATGTGCCGGTCGTGATGTACAGCACGCTGACCACGCGAGGCGCCACCGCCACCTTGGACGCGCTCTCGCTCGGCGCCACGGACTACGTGCTGAAGCCCTCCCAGCTCGGTAATCGCGAGGCCGCGATCCTCAACGTACGTCGCGAGCTCGCACCGGTACTCCGTTCGTGGGGCAACCTGGGCCGTGCCCGCATCGACGGAGCGCGACGGCCGACATCGCCGTTGCCGGCGCCACCGCCGCGCAGACGCGTTTCCTCGATCGATGCGAGGTCCCGTCCCGACGTCGTGGTCATCGGCTCGTCGACGGGTGGCCCTCACGCCCTCACGGAGGTCGTCCCCCAGCTCGCGGCATCGTTAGCTGTCCCCGTGCTCGTCGTCCAGCACATGCCTCCCCTGTTCACGAGGCTGCTCTCCGAACGCCTCGACGCTCGAAGCGCCCTCCATGTCGTCGAAGCCGAGGCGGGGATGCGGATCGAGCCGGGGAACGTCTACGTCGCGCCAGGCGGCGTGCACTTGGTGGCTCGGCGCCGCGGCACGTCGGTCGTCGTCGAGGCCAACGATGGACCGCCCGAGAACTCGTGTAAGCCCGCTGTCGACGTGATGTTCCGCAGCGCCGTGGATGTCTGGGGGCCCCGTGTCCTCGCCGTCGTCCTCACGGGCATGGGCCACGACGGGCTGGACGGCTGCCGAAAGATCAGCGCCGAAGGCGGGACCGTGCTCGTCCAAGACGAGGCAACGTCGGTCGTCTGGGGCATGCCGGGGGCGGTGAGCCAGGACGGGATCGCCGACGAGGTGCTCGCGCTCGTTGACGTGTCGCCGACGATCAACCGCTATCTCAGCCGCTCCTTCTCCGGGGCACATGCGTGACGACCACGACTGCCGAGGATTTCCAGTATCTCCAATGGTTCCTGTTCGACCGCTCGGCGATCGTCCTCGCGGAGGAGAAGCAGTACCTCGTGGAGAGCAGGCTCCTTCCAGTCGTGCAGCGCTCCGGCGTCGACTCGATCACCGATCTCGTCCGGGCGCTGCGCCGCGGCGATCGCCCGACCGAGACCGCTGTCATAGACGCGATGACGACGAACGAGACGTCGTGGTTCCGGGACGCGTCGCCCTTCGACGCGCTGCGAAAGGTCGTGCTCCCGGACATGATCGCCAACAACGTCACGCGTCGGCGACTGTCGATCTGGAGCGCAGCCTGCTCGACCGGGCAGGAGCTCTACAGCGTCGCGATGCTGCTCGACGCCGAGTTCGCCGAGGTCGCTTCCTGGAAGCTCGACCTGCTCGGCACGGACATCTCCACATCGGTCGTCGAGCGAGCCCGCAGCGGGAAGTTCAGCGCGCTCGAGATCAACCGCGGTCTGCCCGCGTCGAACCTCGTCCGCTACTTCACACGAGACGGTGCTCAATTCGTCATTGCGGACGCGCTCAAGTCCACGACGCGTTTCGAGCTGTTCAACCTGGCCAAGCCCTGGCCGCCGATGCAGGACCACGACCTCATCTTGTTGCGCAACGTACTGATCTACTTCGACTCGACGACGAAGCAGCGAGTGCTGAAGGCGGCCCGATCGCACCTCCGACCCGGTGGGTACCTGTTTCTCGGCACCGCCGAGACGACGCGCGGTCTCGTCGAAGGCTTCACGGCCGTGCCCGTAGCAGGCACGACGGTGTATCGCCGAGAGGAGGCGTAATGCGAGCGCTCGTCGTGGACGACTCGCGAGCGATGCGAGCGCTGCTTCGCCAGATACTGGTGCGCATCGGGATCGAAGTCGTCGACGAAGCCGCCGACGGCGTGGCCGCGATCGAGCTCGTGCAGAAGGGACCCCTACCGGATCTCGTGCTCGTGGACTGGCACATGCCGGTCATGGACGGTCTGGAGCTCGTCGTTGCGCTCCGCAGCAACAAGGAGTGGCGCCACATGGCGATCATGATGGTGACCACCGAGAGCGAGCACGAGAACATGGTCCGGGCCCTGCTCGCCGGCGCCGACGAGTACCTGATCAAGCCCTTCACGGCCGACGCGGTCGTCGAGAAGCTCGCCCTTCTCGGGCTCCGCCTCGACGCCGTGCCGGCGACGGACCCAGCCGGAGGTGTCACCACGCCATGACCGATCTCGTCAGCAACGAGACGATCGCCGAGATCGCTCAGAGCTTCTGGGGAGCGTTCCTGCCCGACGACGGCGAGCTCGTGCACAGCTTCCCACTGGCTGTCACCGAGGACATCCGAGGACGGGTCGACGTCGAGGGCGCATGGCGCGGGAGCGTCGAGCTGTCGTGCTCGCTCGCCGTTGCCCGGCGGGTGGCATCGGTGATGTTCGCTGTCCCCGATTCCGCGCTGACCGCCTCGGACATCGACGACGCCATGGGTGAGCTGGTCAACGTGGTCGGGGGAAGCATCAAGAGCATCCTTCCTCCGCCCACCAGCCTCTCTCTTCCGATGGTCGACGACGACAGCGAGTGGCGCTTTGGGGTCGCGCTCGAGAGCGAGGTGTCACTCTCCTGGGCAGGCGAGCCCGTGACCGTGCGCGTGTGGAAGGCCGAGAGGCCAGGCGCCTGACGACTGCCCCGTGCTGGCCATTAGGGGAGGACGGTTCCTTCATCTGGCGCCTCCGCGGGCCGTTAGGCAATGCGACAGAAGGAGCGGCCAGGACGGCGGCTCCAGGACATGCTCGTCGAGTCCAATGGAGAGGACGCCGTGCCATCGCTTTTGATGATCGTTCCGAGTCGCGGCAGGCCGCGCCACCTCGACCAGCTGGTCGAGGCGTGGAGATCCACCTCGACCGGCCACGCCGACCTCGTCGTCGCGCTCGACGACGACGATCCCGAGCTGTATCGCTACAACGCCCATCGAGTTGCCATGGTGACCGTCGGCGCACGCCAGAACTTCGTCGCCTGGACGAACGAGGTCGCTGTCCGCCACGCCGCCGACTACCACTTCATCGGCTCGATGGGTGACGACCACCGGCCGAGAACGGTTGGCTGGGATCGGATGATCTGCGAAGCACTCGAGCAGCTCGGCAGCGGGATCGTATACGGCGACGACCTCGGGACGAGTCCCGTCTTGCCGAGCGCCGTCGCCATGACGAGCGACATCGTCGCGGGACTCGGCTACATGATCCCCCCGACCATCGCGCACAACGGCGCCGCGCAATTCTGGCACCAGCTCGGCGAGACGACCGGGCGCGCCCGTTTCCTCCCAGAAGTGGTCGTCGAGCACCTGCACTATTCGCTCGGCAAGAGCTCGATCGACCAGACCTACCTCGAGGGAGCGGACCTCGTGGAGGAGGACCGCGATCGCTACGACGCTTACCTGCGCGAGGACTTCGAGGACGCGCTCGGCCGGCTCGAAGCGCCCACCCGTCGCTCGCCTGGCGAGAACGGCACCACGCGCAGCACTCCGGCAGAGCTGGTCCGCGCTCGTCACTGACGCCGCCGGCCGATCGAGTTATCCGGCCGGCTTCCGAGCGCGCCCAGCCCGCCCGATGGTTCAGGCGCGACCAGCCAGGTCCTCGGCGAGCAGCGAGTGCGGGTCCTCGAACCACTCGTCGAAGCGGGCACCCACACCAAGGAGCCGTATCCGCTCGAGTGGCCCTGCGATCTCGAGCGGTCGGTGGCTGGCGAGCGCCGAGCGCACTGCGAGCAGCACGTAGTCGGGCTGGGTCGGAAAGTCGCGAGCGAACGCGCCCGCCATCTCGGCAGCGTCCACGGGACGGCCGGCCGCGATCATCGCGAGCACGACCCAACGGCCGAGAACAGCCTGCTCGGCGCGACTCGACTGCTGGCAGGCCGCGACAAACCCACTGAGCGCCTCCTCCGCCCTGCCGGACCTCAACAGGTCGAGGCTTGCCTGGTGAGGCGCGTCGTCGAGCAGCCTTTCGCTGCGCGCCGGCAGATAGACGCGCGTCGAGCCGGCGTCTCCTTCGCTCCGCCTGGCTACGACACGCCATCGGACCGCCCGATAGTCCCCGAACGCCGGCTGTGAGACCGGTAGCGCTACCTCGCGGGTCGTACACGCGCCGAGCCGTGCCCGAAGGCGCGCCGCGTCGCCCTGGCGTACGAAGCGCAGGCCGCCGAGGGTGACCTCGAACCCGCCCATCAGTGGGGCGAGCGGCGATGTGCCGGCGACGTCCTCGTACTGCGCCAGCAACTGCGGCCCCACGACCGGCCATGAATTGGCGGCCGCCGTCGTCAGGCCGCCGTCCGCAATCCGCGCCGCGAGCACGTCGTCGGAGAGCACGCGGCGCGCGCCGGCGACGAGCGCGTCGACGTCGTCCACGGGTACGAGGAACGCGTTGTGCCCATGAACGGCGTAGGAGAGCACGCCGAGGTGCGCCGTGGAGACGACGGGAGTCCCGGCCGCCATCGCTTCGAGGGGCGCAAGGTCGAACGCCGCGCGACCGGCGATCGAAAGGTGGAGCCGGGCCTGGCGGAGCAGCCGCGCGCGTTCCTCCTCGGAACCGGCCTCGACCGAGACCGCGAACGGAGGGGCCCCCTCGCGCAGCGCGCCTACCAAGGTGATCGGCAGATCCGGATCGCTCGCCGCAAGTGACGCGACGATATGGCGCGCCTGTGCAAGGTGGTCGCTGCCGTCGGCGTCGATGACGTCGAAGCCGGTGACGATGATGCCGCCACGGCGAGCCTCAGGCCCGCGCCGCCCTCGGGCGTGGCGAAACACTCCGAGGTCGACGACGCCAGGGGCGTCGCGCGCTTCGATGCCGTACTCCGTCGCGAGCGAGTCCTTGACGACGCTGCCCAGCGCGAAGGTGACGGAGGCCGCGCGCAGCGACGCGGCGACGAGGGAGCGAATGTGGTCCGGCACGTCGCCGAGAACCTGGAGCTCACCCCGCTCGAAGAGCACGACCGGAGCGAAGCCGAGCATCCGAGCCGGGAGCACGAACTCCCAGGAGCCGGCCACGATGAGGTCACAGGGCGGGACGGCGTCGGTGATGACCTCGCCGTAGGGGACGCGGCGAAGCCGCGCCCGCGTCCCGACTCGCCGCTCGCGGTGCTCTGGGTCGGGGTCGTCCGGGTGTGCCCTCGAGAGCACGGTGACATCAGCGCCGAGCGCGGCAAGATGGCGAGCCTGTGCGAGAAGGACCCGTTCGCCTGCGCTGAGTCCCACCCGCGCGACGAGATAGACGATGCGGAGCCTCGCGGGCAAGGCGCGATCGCGCCGAGTGAGCGGAAGGGGACGGTCGCGGAGCTCGACCGCCGCGAGCACGTCGGCGAGACGACCAGCCACGGTGATGTCCTCCACGCTCGGGAGGTTGGCCACAGTCATCTCGGCGTTACCAACGAACGCGATACCGGTCAGCTTTAGTCCGCAGAAGCCTCCGTCCCGCGCCGGTCACCCCTCGGGGAGAGGTAGAGGGACATTTCTCCGCCGAATCGCTCAAGTTGTGCGTGCTATGTGCCGAAACACACTCCGGACACTCGAAGGTCCGCAGGAGGCACTCCGGTGGCACGGCGCGGCACCCAGAAATGCAGGCAGAGGCGTATATTCCGCCCGAGCCGGACGATATGTGTTCCCCGTGCACGCCGGCGCGGGTACTGCGCGCAGGAGGTGCCTCACGGTCACCGGCCCTGCCAATCCCAGTCGGACTTCGGCGGCCTATTCGCGGGTCCTGAGTCAATGGTTCAAATGCACCAGAACAATTCAGGATTATTTCCTATTGCCGATGCCCGTACCTACGTGTACGGTGACCAAGCCACCACGTTGCGTGCTCAGAACTGCGGCATGCACCGGCGGAGCGAGAACTAGACGGCGACGATGGCATTCAGGAGGTGACCCGATGAGCCAGCGACACACCACCAACAACGACTCGGAGGGTCATAGACCCGGGCATGACCTCAGTCGCTGCTTGATCCCCGGCACCCCTCTCACCCTCATTATCACCGTGCCGTCTGTGCAAGGAGCGACGCGATGACCGCCCAAGCGAGCCTCGACGAGAGCGCCACGGAGCACCGGCCCGCTCGCAGCGGCTACCAGCTTCCCGATCCGGACGCCAGTGAGTCCCTGTGGCAGACGTACTGGGAAACCCGTGACCGGGTGTCCCGCAACGAACTGATCCTCGCGTACGAGCCGCTAGTGAAGCTCGTCGTATCGCGTCTTCCGGCGAACGTGCGCACCTACTGGGAGGTCGACGACCTCCGCAGCTTCGGCCTTCTCGGCCTCGTCGAGGCGATCGACCGCTGGGCGACCGACTCCCCCGCCAGTCGCTTCCCGAGCTATGCCACAAAGCGCGTGCGCGGAGCGATCTTCGACGAGCTGCGCAGGCTCGACTGGCTCCCCCGCACCGTCCGGCGCCGCGTCATCACCTACCGCGCGACGGTCGACAACCTCTCGAGCGAGCTCGGCCGGGTCCCCGAGACCAGCGAGGTCCTCACCGAGATGGGCACCGACGGCGCCATGGGCGAGGACGTTCTCGCCGCGGTGCAGTCGTCGCAGCTTCTCCACCTCCAGCACAGCGTCGGCAGCACCACTGCCGGCGAGGACCTCCGGCTCATCGACCTCATCGTCTCGGACCGCGAGTTCGAGCCCGAGCCGCACGTGCTGCGCGCTGAGCAGTTCGAGGAGATCCGGCGCGCGGTCACCCGCTTGCCGGAACGGCAGCGAACGGTGGTCACACTGCACTTCCTCGGTGGCCTCACCCAAGAGCAGATCGGCGTGATGCTCGGGGTCAGCAACTCGCGCGTCTGTCAGATCGAGGCCACAGCGATCCAGACACTGCGCCGACTCCTCATTACCGACGAGGACCGCCGCGTTCCTGCCGCTGCAGCACGCCCCGCCTGAGGTTGCCCTCACGGACCTCGCGGTCCCGGGGGGTCGGATTTCAGCTGTCCCTAGCGATCAAACCCATGGAAATCTGCGGTCAGTGCAATGTTATACTGAACGCAACATGGAGCTCGTAGCCCCGCCGACCCGGCGTGACCGCAAGAAGCTTGCCACCCGACGTGCCCTGCAGTGGGCCGCTCTCGGTCTCGTCGCCGATCGCGGCTACGCGAATGTGACCGTCGAGGAGATCGCCGAAGCGGCCGACGTTTCCGCCCGGACGTTCTTCAACTACTTCCCCTCGAAGGAAGCAGCAGTCATCGGCCACGATCCCGACCTCTTCGACACCCTGCACGATGCCGTGATCGAGCGACCGGCCGGTGAGTCGGCCTTCGAAGCGGTGCGGGCCGTCGTGCGCGTGCGGTCCGAGCGCTTCGCGCAGGAGGCCGACGGTGTCACCGGGGATCCCGGCGAATGGTTCCGCCGGATGAAGACCGTGCAAACAGATCCCCACCTTCGCGCCGCGCACGCTGCGCACACGGCTGCGTACGAGCGCGTGATCGTCACGGCAGTGGCGGAACGCCTCGGCACCGATCCGGAGATCGATCCCTACCCCGCGCTCCTCGCCGCGGCCGCTGTCGCGGCCTCGCGTATCGCCGTCGTCTACTGGGCCAAAGGTGGAGGCGTCGGCACGCCCGCGCCGTTGACCGATGCGGCATTCGTAGCTTTGGCCGGCGGTCTCGCGGCCGACGGGCAGCTTGCCGCGGCCCTCGCGGGACTACGCGGCACAGATCCCCAAGCCGGAAGATCGCAGAACCGAAAGGAAGCATGCTCGTGAGCCAGTCCGTCCAAGATCGAGAGGCCCCCGCGGAGGGACCACCGCCGGCCATCGCCCACCGGCGCATCTTGCTGATCATCGGCGCGCTGATGCTGGGAATGCTGCTTGCAGCACTTGACCAAACGATCGTCTCGACAGCGCTTCCGACGATCGCAGCTGATCTCCACGGCGCCTCGCACCTCTCCTGGATCGTGGTCGCGTATCTCCTCGCCAGCACGGTCTCCACACCGCTGTGGGGAAAGCTCGGCGACCTCTACGGACGCAAGGCATTCTTCCAATCCGCGATCCTCATCTTCCTCGCCGGCTCGGTGCTGTCCGGCCTCAGTCAGTCGATGATCGAGCTCATCGCGTGCCGGGCAATCCAAGGGCTCGGCGCCGGAGGTCTCATGGTCGGTGCGCAGGCGATCGTCGGCGACGTGGTCCCGCCGCGTGACCGCGGCCGGTACCAGGGGCTCTTCGGTGCGGTGTTCGGATTGGCGAGCGTCATCGGACCTCTCCTCGGCGGCGTATTCGTCGAGAGCCTCTCCTGGCGGTGGATCTTTTACATCAATCTCCCGATCGGCGCAGTCGCGCTCGTCGTCGTCGCCTTGAACGTGCCGGGCCATCTCACCCGAGTCCATCACGTCATCGACTACCTCGGGACCGCGGTCCTGGCACTCGCCGCCACCAGCCTCGTACTGCTCACCAGCCTCGGAGGCACCACCTACCACTGGAACTCCCTGCCGATCTACATCCTCGGCATCGCCGGAGGGCTGCTGACCGTCGCATTCATCGTCGTCGAACGCCGGGCCGTGGAGCCGGTGATCCCGCTGCATCTCTTCTCCAACCGCGCGTTCTCCTCGACGAGCCTCGTCGGCTTCATCGTCGGATTCGCCATGTTTGGTGCGATCACCTACCTTCCCTACTTCTTCCAGGTCGTGCGGGGCGAGTCGCCGACGATCTCGGGCCTCCAGCTGCTCCCGCTGATGGCGGGCCTGCTCGTCGTCTCCATCGGCTCGGGGCAGGCGATCAGCCGGACAGGGCGTTATCGCGTCTTCCCCATCGCCGGCACGGCAGTCCTCACCCTCGGGCTCTACCTGTTGTCGCGCCTCGGCATCACCACGAGCTCGGTGGAGGAGGCGCTCTACATGGTCGTGCTCGGCATGGGCCTCGGCTCGGTGATGCAGGTGCTCGTCCTCATCGTCCAGAATGCCGTCCCGCACAGCGAGCTCGGCGTAGCGACCTCGTCGGCGACGTTCTTCCGCTCCATCGGCGGCTCCTTCGGCACGGCGATCTTCGGCGCGATCTTCTCGAATGTGCTCGTGTCGAACCTCGCGCACCAGCTACACGGGACCCATCTCCCAGCTGGGCTCTCCCTGTCGAACCTCACGCCCGCCGTGCTCGACCACCTTCCCCAGACGATTCGCCACGGGATCATCGAAGCAGTCGCCGAGTCGATCCGCACCGTGTTCGTGGTTGCCGTCCCGATCGCCCTCCTTGCCTTCCTCGCCTCCTGGCTCATTCCCGCCATCGAGCTCCGCCGGTCGAACACCCCAGCCGCACCGCAAGCCACCGCCCCGGGCGGCGAGCTTAAGAGTGGCGTCGCCGTCGGCGGGCTTCCTGACGCCCCGGCGTGAACCGCCTGTTCGCCGGGCTCGGACGATTCGTCGTCCGTTTCCGATTCCTCGTCGTGATCGCGTGGATCGTGCTCGTCGTCGTCTCGTCCCGCGCGTTGCCCTCGCTCGCGAGCGAGGTCAACAACGACAACAGCCAGTTCCTCCCGAGCAGCGCACCGAGCTCACAAGCGGCGACGCTCCTCACGCCGATCCTCGGGAGCTCGAACACAGCTAGCCAGGTGGTGATCGTCGCTTCTCGCGCCGCCGGTCCGCTTACCGCCGGCGATCAATCGACGGTCGCGCGCGAGATCGCCGCCGTGCGCGGCGTGGCGCGGGTCACGGCGGCACGCGAGCTCGGTGTCTCCCCCGACGGCCAAGCCGTCCAGGTCGTCGTCCGCCTGCGGGTGAACCAGGCGGACGTCTCCGCTCAGAAGACCATCCTCGACGGTATCCGGGCGACCTTCGCGCGCGTGGAGGCTCCGAGGGGCCTACAACTGCACCTCGCCGGCAACATCGCCACGAACGTCGCCAACCAGCAAAGCTCCAACACGACGGGGAGCAAGACCCAGTCGCTGTCGCTGCTGCTGATCATCGTCCTGCTGCTGTTCATCTTCCGCTCGCTGCTCGCTCCGATCGTCACGCTGCTGCCCGCAGCGTTCGCGCTTCTCGTCTCGACGCGCTTCATCGGAGGACTCGGTGCGCACGGAGTGAAGATCTCGGAGATCACGGAGCTGCTCCTCATCGTCCTGCTGCTCGGGGCGGGGACGGATTACGGCCTATTCCTCGTGTTCCGTGTGCGAGAGGAGCTACGGGCCGGACGCGACCCGAAGGGCGCCGTGGTGCAGTCGCTCGTGCGTGTCGGCGAATCGATCAGCGCGTCGGCGGGAACGGTGATCTTCGCGTTGCTCAGCCTGCTGCTCGCGAGCTTCGGGATCTACAAGGACCTCGGGCTGCCCCTAGCACTCGGCGTTGCGGTGATGCTCGTCGCCGGCCTGACGCTGCTCCCGGCGCTGCTGGCGATCTGCGGTCGCGCGCTGTTCTGGCCGTCGAACGTCCGACCCGGGCCCGTCAAGGCGAGCGCTTGGGCGCGCCTCGCGACGCGCCTCGTCGCTCGCCCAGCGATCACCCTCGGGATCGGGCTCGCGATCTTCGGTGGTCTCGCCGCGGCAACCTTCGGCTACCACTCGGGTGGCTTCGGCGGCGCGCTCAACGCTCCGGCCGGTAGCGATGCCGCAGCCGGCAATGCCGCTATCTCCAAGTACTTCCCCGGCGCGAGCACCAACCCCGCGAATATCGTCCTCGTCTACAGCCGGCCGGTGTGGGACGACCCCTCGGCCCTCGTGCGAGCCGATCACTCGCTCGTCGGCTCCAAGGAGTTCGCGGAGCTTTCCGTCCCGATCGATCCCAACGGCCACGCGCTGTCTGCGGCTACGTTCACCCAGCTTCATCGCCAGCTCGGCGACGCCGCGCATCTGCCCGCGGCCGATCCCCGTCCCGGGACGGTGTCGGTAGCCGACTACAACGCCTACCGCTCCTCGAGCCTGTACGTGTCGGCCGACGGCCGCACGGTGCAGTTCGAGGCCACCCTTAGAGCCGGAGACCAGCAGTCGACCGCCGCGCTCGACGCGATACCGACCGTGCGGGCGACAGTGACCCGAGCAGCCAGGGTCTCCGGTGCGACCTCCAGTGGCCTGGCCGGCCAGGCCGCAGCACTCTACGACGTGAGCAGCACCTCCAACCACGACCTCACCCACATCGTGCCGGTCGCCATCGCCGCGATCGCCGTGCTGCTCGCGCTCGTGCTCCGCAGTGCGGTCGCGCCGCTCTACCTCATCGTGAGCGTCGCGCTGTCCTATCTCGCCGCGCTCGGTTTCTCCACGCTCGTGTTCATCGACATCGGCGGAGCGAAGGGCCTCACCTTCATCCTTCCCTTCCTCATGTTCCTCTTCCTTCTCGCGCTCGGAGAGGACTACAACATTCTCGTGATGACGCGCATCCGCGAGGAGGCGCACCACCGATCCCTCCGGGACGCCGTCGTGCACGCGGTCGGCCAGACGGGGCCCGCGGTCACCTCCGCCGGGCTCGTGCTCGCGGGAACATTCGGCGTGCTCGCCGTCGCCGGGGGCAGCGGATCGAGTGGCAGCCAGATCCGCGATATCGGCTTCGGCTTGGCGATCGGCATCCTGATGGACACGTTCCTCGTGCGGACGCTGCTCGTGCCCTCGACCGTCGCGCTACTCGGCCGCTGGAACTGGTGGCCGGCCGCCATGGGGCGCCACGCCAGCAGGCCCGCCGACGCTCGACAGCACGAGCACGAAGGTGACCTCGCCGCTATTTCGACCAGGAGCTAGCGCTTCTCGAGCTTGTGGAACGGCGGACGGCGCACCGTCGTGGGGAGCACGCTCCCGCGCACCTGAACCCCCACGGCACCGCCTTCGGCGACGTCCGGTGGGAGGAATGCGAGCGCGATGCCACGCTCGAGCACCGGCGAGAAGTTGCCGCTCGTCACCTCGCCCACTGCGGTTCCCTCCACGAGGCAGCTGTCCCCGGCGTGCAGCGGGCGCCTGCTCTCGCCGACGAGGCCTCGTAGCCGCCGGCGTGGCCCGCTCGCGCGCTCCGCGAGCAGCGCTTCGCGACCGAGGAACTCGGGCTTGTCCCAGCCGACGACCCATGACAATCCAGCCTGGAGCGGCGTGATACCAGGACCGAGCTCGTGGCCGTGCAGCGGGAACCCGGCCTCCAAGCGGAGCGTGTCCCTCGCTCCGAGCCCAGCCGGGGCGATTCCCGCGGCGACGAGCGCATCCCAGAAGCGCTCCGCGACCTCGGACGGGACGGCGCACTCGACGCCGTCCTCGCCGGTGTAGCCGGTCCCCGCGGCGACGCATGGTGCCCCGTCGAAGGTGAACGGCACCGCGCGGAAGTGACTGACCTCGGCGGCCTCGGGCGAGACGGCAGCGAGCAGCGCACGCGCCCTCGGGCCCTGGACGGCCATGACCGCGCGCTCGGCCGTGACGTCCAGACCGCCGATCGCGGCGCGCACTCGTGCCGTGTTCGAGGCGTTGGGCATCACATCGAATCGCTCAGGCCCCACCCACCAGACGATGATGTCGTCCATCACCGAGGCGTCATCGGCAAGCAGGTGGGTGTACTGCGCTCCTCCGGGGGCGATACGCGTCAGGTCGTTGGTCAAGGTCGACTGCAGGGCGGCGAAGGCGTGCTGGCCCTCGACCCGCACCGTCCCGAGATGACTGACGTCGAAGACCACCGCGTCCGCCCGACACGCCAGGTGCTCGGCGAGCGTCCCGCTCGGATAGCTGAGCGGCATCTCCCACCCGCCGAATTCGACGAGGCGCGCGCCGAGCTTCTCATGCGCTGCCCGTAGCGGGCTCTGGCGCAAGCTCACGCGGAACGCGTGGCGACGCGCGGCACTGCGGACGCGGCCGCGAGGCGCTGCTTCAGCAGCAGGTTCGTGTAGTCCCGCCGGTGGAGCATCTGCACGCGTACGGCCGGATAGAGCTCGGCGAGGCGCCGGATCTTGGCATGCTTGCGGGTCACCAGATCCTGGCGAAGCGTCGTTAGCTCGACGAAAAGGTCGTGCTCGGGAAGATAGAAGTCCGGTCGGAACGCCGAAGCCGCTCGTCCCTCAGCATCCCAAGCCAGCACAAACTCGACGGGCTCGTACTGCCAGACGATCCCGTAGAAGTCGAAGAACGCCGCCAGATGGGCTTCCGACTCGTGCGCGAAGCGAACAGGCAAGCGATGCGCGTCCAAACCGTCGAGCGTCAGCGCGCCTAGCCCCTTCCCGCCGCGCGCCGCAGCGGGGTCAGCGGTTCGTCGACCACCGGCGGCGCCGACGCCTCCAGGGGACCGTCTACGGGTGCCAAGGCGACGATCGCGGCGTCGATCTCGCCCACGACGTTGGCCAGGGGCACGATGTTGAGCACGCCCTGACCGCCTCGCAACAGGTCGATGATCTCCTCACCGCTCTGGGTGAGCACGGTGCCGGCGACACCGAGCACGAGGTTGGCCGTGGCGAGATCGTCCCCGGACCGGCGAAGGCAGTCGACGGCGCGGCGCGCCTCTCGAAGATTGAGCCCGGCGTCGAGCAGCTGCTTGATCACCTTCAGCTCGAGCAGGTCACGGTAGGAGTAGAGCCGCTGGGTGCCGCTTCCCCGCGCGTCTGCGAGCGAGGGCCGAAGCAGGTCCGTCCGCGCCCAGTAGTCGAGCTGGCGATAGGTGATGCCCACGATGGCGCAGACCTGTGGTCCGCGATAGCCGGTCTCCAAGTTCGCTGGCGTCAAGCACCTGCTCCTCACCGCTCACAGTCGCGTAGTTACGCGCGTGTTATAAGGCTACGGGCGAGCGGGCCGAGAGTCAACGATCGCGAGGCGGCCTCCGAGGATCAGCCGGAGAAGTCCTCGGGACGGACGTTGTCGAGGAACTCAAGGAACTCCCCCACGAGCTCCTCGGAGCCGCCTTCGCCTTCGACTTCGTCGCCCATCTCGACGAGGATGCCGGCGTCCTCCATCAGCTCATCGGCCACGAACAGGGGCGAACCGGTACGGGCGGCCAGCGCGACGGCGTCGGACGGCCTGCTCGAGACCTCGAGCCGCTGGCCGGACATCTCGAGGTGGATCTCGGCGAAATAGGTCTTCTCACGGACCTCGGTGACGACGACGCGCGAGACGGTGGCGCCGAGCAGCTCGACCAGGTCCTTCATCAGATCGTGTGTCATCGGACGGGGCACGGCGATCCCCTGGATGGCGAACGCGATGGCGGTGGCTTCCGGGGCACCGATGAAGATCGGCAGCGAGCGCTCGCCGTCCTTCTCCTGCAGCAGGATGACGGGCGTGTTGGACTGGAGGTCGACCCTTACAGCGGCGAGACGTACTTCCAGCATGTTCGCAACATACTCCCGGTCCGTGGGATGCGGTAGGCGGCGCACACGTCCGGCGCGGTCACCGGGCGCGAGAGCCCGGCCCGTAGAGCTGTTGCTCGAGCCCGGCCCTGCCCTCACCGAGGTCGTCGCCGGCGAGCGCGACCAGGTCCGGAAGGTTGCGGAAGCGCTCCGCCAGGTCGAGTCCGTAGCCCACGAGGAAGTCGTCGGGTGCGTCGATGCCGAGGTAGTCCACCGAGAGCGGGATGATCCGGCGCGAGGGTCGATCGAGCAAAGCGCACAGCTGGGCACGGCGTGCACCGTGCCCCATCAGGAGCTCCAGCACGTAGCGGGCGGAAAGGCCTGTATCGACGATGTCCTCCACGAGCACGACGTCCCGATCCGTCACGTCGATATCCAGATCTTTCAGCACCTGGACCCGCATCGCGCTGGACGAGTAGGCGGACAGCGCGAGGAAGTCGACCTCGCACGCGACCGTCATCTGACGGAGCAGATCGGCCATCAGACATACGCTGCCCTTGAGCACGCCGACGAGCACGACCCCGCCGGGATGAGCCATCGAGATCTCCGAGCCGAGCCGGGCGACGATCTCCGCGAGCTGCCCCGATGACAGCAGTCGTCGAGGGGGCTCGCTCACCCTCCGGTCAGGTCGTGCAGCTCGGCACGTACGAGTGCGGCCTGGATCGCGGCTCCGAGCGAAGCGAGCTCGGACAGGCTCGCCTGGGCGCGCTCGCGGGCGGCAGGGTTTCGCTGTCGCAGCAGTGGCAGGACCACTTGGGAGAACAGCCCCGCCTCGCGCTCCGCCGCGTGCTTGAACGTACGAAGGTGTCGAGACTCGATCCCATAGACCCGGAAGCCTGCTGCGATCCGCGTGACGACGAGCGCGTCCTCGTCGTAGCAGCGAACACCGGCAATGACGCGCCCGGCCAGGAGCCCATACTCCTCCAGCTCGGCGACGACCCCTCGCTCCACACCTGCCGCCGCCGCGAGCTCGTCGGCCGTGAGGCTCATGCCGCTCGCCAGCGTGCCCGCTGGCGGGTCGCTCGGTCCGTTGGCGGGCGCCGCCGCCTTGCGCTGGCGCCCTGCTCCCGCCGCACGCTGGCCCGTCTGAGCACTCCGCGCGCGGCCAGGCGCGCCTTCGCGGTCCTCGCCGGCCGGTGAAGCACCGGCCTGCGGCGCGCCGGCGGGCGCTGGCACGACCGCCGCGTCAGGCCCGGGGACCTCGGGTGCCGAGATCGAGGCCGGACCCCCCGGCACCGGACCGGCGGTCCCACGGGCGGGCGAGTCGGGGGTGCCGCCCGTCGCGCGTGCGGCCGCGACCGCTGGCTCGGCGAGAGCGGCGGTCGCCGCTCCGCCGGCGTCGGTCGAGTCGGACCCGTGGCGCAGGCTCGGCGACGAGCCCTTGCGAGTGCGCTCGGAGTCCCCGACCGGTCGGTCCGTCCTGAGCGTTCCCGTCGCGCCCGCGATCGCCGACGCCGTGCGCTCGCCGCGGATGGCGACCTCGTCGTCGCGCGATGCACGGGCTGGGGCGACCGCCGGCCGGACCGCTGGCGATGCGCCCATCAGACGTAGCCCCATGGCGACGGGTGTCTCGCTCTCGGACGACGCGCCGACCCTCACGAGTCGAGCTGACTCATCAGGCGGATCGGCGCAGTCCTCGTCGAATAGCGAGGCCTCGACGGGTCCTTGCTGGCGTTCACCGTTCGCTGCTTCGAGCCGTCCCTTGATGACCTTCAACGGAAGGAAATGCTCGCGCTGCTGGCGGAGGATCCATCGGAGACGCTCGACGTCGGCGTCGTAGAACTTCCGGTAGCCGGAGGGCGTTCGCTCGGGGTGGATGAGGCCGCGGCTCTCGAGAAAGCGGATCTTTGAGATCGTTACGTCGGGAAACTCCACAACGAGCAAGTCGAGGACTTCACGGATCGAGAGATAGCTCCGCTCGGTCACCGCGCGCCTCGGGACGATATCGCACCCCGCACGCGAATCATCCGCCGTTGGCCGCGAGGAAGACGAGCTTGAACTTGCCGACCTGCACCTCGTCACCGCTCACGAGCGCGACGTCGTCGATCCGCTCGCGGTTCACGTAGGTGCCGTTCAATGAGCCGACGTCTCGCACCATGTAGCCGGCACCGTCGCGCACGAACTCTGCGTGGCGCCGGGAAACGGTGATGTCGTCGAGGAAGATGTCGCTCTCCGGATGCCTGCCCACGCGCGTGACCTCGCCCTCGAGCACGTACTTCGCACCGGCGTCCGGCCCGCGCTTGACGAGCAGCACACCCGTGCCCTCGGCCAGCTCCCCGACGGCCAGGCCGAGCTCCTCGTCACCGAGGTCGCCGGCGGGGTCGTCGGGTACGAAGGAAACCGTCGTATCCGGACCCGGAGAAAGGGCAGCTCCGCACGACGAGCAGAAGTTGACGCCTGGCGGGTTGCGGTGACCGCAATTGTGGCAGAACACCCCGTTTACGGTACTCGTTCAACTGCGCGTGCGTACTGGCTCATCTGAGGGTCGGCGACATTCACGATGCGGTCAGCTGCCGGTACTTCTCAGCAGGCAGGAGCTCCGCGATCTCGACTTCGTCCACGCCCTCGATCACGCACAGCCAACCGCCCCCGTACGGGTCCTCATTCAGCCGCTCGGGCGCCTCGACCAGGGCCGAGTTGACCGCCGCGACCACTCCGGCCACCGGCGCATAGATCTCCGAGACCGACTTAGTCGACTCAACCTCGCCGAGGGTCGAGCCACGCTCGACTCGCGTCCCGGTCTCGGGCAATTGGACGAAGACGACGTCGCCGAGCGCGGACTGGGCGAAATCGGTGATGCCCACCGTCGCCCGGCCGGGCTCGACCCGCACCCACTCGTGGTCCGCGGTGTAACTCAGGTCCTCAGGGATGTCCACCGGGACATGCTACCCAGCCGCGAGCGCCCGGGAGTGGGCCCTACGTGCCTCCGAGGATCCTCCTGATCTCTGCCGCTGCCTGGGCGGCGCGCTCGTCCGAGGCGTGCTCGCTGGCACCTTCGGCATAGACGTGGGTCACGGGCCGGTCCGGGTCGGGCACGACGAGCGTCCATCCATGGTCGTCGACCCGTTTGACACCGTCGACGAGCACCAGCTCCTCGTCGCGCGCCAGCTCCAACACGCTCCGCATCACCGTCCCCTTCTGCTCGAAGGCCGTGGTGACCTCGACATGGGCAACGTAGCTGCTCGGCTGCGACGCGACGACGGCGGACAGCGGACGGTCGGTTGCGGCGAGCAGCCCGAGGAGATGAACGAGGGCCGCGATGGCGTCTCTAGCGGGCAGGAACTCCGGGAACGCGAACCCGCCGTCCACGTTGCCGGCAAAGTCGGTGCCCTTGCCGCCCAGCTCCTCGATGTCCGGCCCAGCGAGCTTGGCAAGGGTCACGTCGGCCCCGAGCCGAGCGCAGACGCCCGTGACGGCCGCGCTCGCGTTGACCGGCACGGTGATCTTCGCTCCGGGGACGGAGGTCGCGACGAGATCCGTCAAGGCGAGGAGCGCCTCGCCGTGCGAGAGCACGTGGCCCGCATCGTCGACGAGCGTCAGCTGCTCACCGTCCGGACCGATGACCGCGCCGAGGTGCGCGCCGGAGGAGCGCACCAAGCCGGAGAGCCGCTGCGCGTGCACCTCGCGGTCGAAGCTCAGTACCCCGGGCGTCGAGACGAGCGGGTTGACGACAAGGACATCGGCGCCCAGCTTCGCGAGGACGCTCGGCATGACGAAGCTCGCCGTGCCGTACGCGTAGTCGAGGACGAGCTTGTAGTGCGCGCGTCGTATCGCGTCGAGGTCCACGCTTGCCACGAGAGCCGCCGTGTAGAGCTCCGAGGTCCTCGGCGGGAACTCGATGTCACCGATCTCGGCCGCGAGCACCCGGCGCGACTCCTCCCGGTAATAGAGGCGCTCGACCTTGCGCTGCGCCGCCTCGTCGAGATCGTTTCCGTCGGCATCGAGGAAGCGGATGACGATCGACTGCGGGTCGTCCGGGTCCAGCCGCACGGTCACGCCACCGCGGCTCTGTCCGGTGCGCACGTGGAAGCGCGTCACGGGAACAGTCGCGGCCTCGAGGTCCTCGACGTCCAGGCCCGCGGCGTTGAGGCCGACCATGGCCGCTCGCTTCAGGACCCGCGCGGCCCGGCTCGAGTCACGCGAGGTCGTCACGATGGCGCCCTTCGGGAGCGCTGTCGCATACGCCATGGCGACGCGCACGGCGAGCTCTGGAGACAGGTCCACGTTCGCGAGGCCCGACACCCCGTTGCTGCCGAAGAGGGAGCGGGCGCCGCGCGACTCCCAGATGATCGAGGAGGTGACGGTCGCGCCGGCTTCGACGATCTTGTTGGGGTAGATCTTGACGCCCGAGAGGATGACCGCCTCGGCGCCGACACGGCAGCTGTCGCCCAGCACCACGCCTTCACCGAGGTGCGCCGCCTGGCGGAGCTCGCACGACCTGCCGATCACGCTGCCACGAGCGCTCACCCCCGCGCCGAGATAGGAGTTGTCGTGTACGACGCTGCGCTCTATCTCGGCGCCGTCGCCGACCCGAACGTTCGCGCCGAGCACGCTGTAGGGACCGAGGTGCGCGCCGGGGCCGACCCGGCAGTTGTCGCCGACCAGCGCCGGTCCGTCGATGGTCGCAGTCGGGTCGACCTCGGCGCCCTCGCCAATCCAGACGCCGGGTCGCAGGGGGAACGCGCCGAGCTCCACCCCGACCTTGCCGTCGAGCACGTCCTGGTGGGCGCGCAGGTACGCCTCGAGCGTGCCGACGTCCTCCCAGTATCGATCGGTGATCCATCCGTACAGTGGGCGCCCGGCTTCCAGCATCTCGGGAAAGACTTCCTCGGAGAAGTCCACGGGGCGCCCGGACGGGATGTGATCGAACACCTCGGGCTCGAGGACGTAGATGCCCGTGTTGATCGTGTCGGAGAACACCTGGCCCCACGTCGGCTTCTCCAGGAAGCGCTCGATGCGGCCGTCCTCGGCGGTGATGACGATGCCGAACTCGAGCGGGTTCTCCATCGCCTTGAGCGCCAGCGTCGCCACGGAGCCTGACTTCTCGTGGAACGCGACGAGCGCGGTCAGGTCAATGTCGGTGAGCACGTCGCCCGAGATCACGAGGAAGCGCTCGTCGAGCGCGTCGCGCGCGTTGAGCACCGATCCGGCGGTGCCGAGCGGGGTCTCCTCGGTGGCGTACACGATCCGCACGCCGAACTCGGAACCGTCGCCGAAGTACGTCCGGATGGTGTTCGCAAGGAAGGCGACGGTCACGACGATCTCGTCGAAGCCGTGTCGGCGGAGCAGGCCGACCACATGCTCGGCCATCGGCCGATTGGCCATGGGGAGCATCGGCTTCGGTTGGCTCATCGTGAGAGGTCGTAGCCGAGTGCCCTCACCGCCGGCCATGATCACGGCCTTCACGAGAGCGCCCTCACGTCGAAGCTCCGGACGCTTGGCGCCCCTCGGCGAGCGCTCTGCGCGCGTGGGGGACGTAGGCGACGGTGGCGCTGAGCGAAGCCGCGAGCGCCGGCACTACCAGCACCCAGGTGACGTCGGTGAGCACTCGCGCCCACAACCCTGGGCCATGACCGCCGAGGAACAGCGGAATACAGAACATCAGGCCAAACGTTCCCGCTTTGCCGATCCACAAAACGTCCATCCGCCGCGCTCCCATGCCGGCGAGCACGAGCGCCATCACGCTCACGAACACCTCGCGGGCGAGGACCACTGCCGCGAGCCAGACAGGTACCGCCCCGTAGGCGACGATCGAGACGACCGACATGACGAGGACGACGCGGTCGACCGTCGGATCGAGCACCTGTCCGAGCGCCGACTCCTGGTGGAAGCGACGAGCTACGTACCCGTCGAGGAAGTCCGTCACACCCGCGAGTCCGAGCACGAGGGCTGCGACAACCCGGAAGTCGTAGACGAACAGCAGAACGCCGAAGATGGCCAGGAACACCAGGCGCAGCAGGGAAAGGCCGTTTGGCACGGTCAGCACGCGATCGAGGTCCGGCTCGCGTGGCAGTACGGTCACGGCTGCAGTCTACGACCCCGGGGGTCGCCACCTTCCTCCGAGATCTACCGACCTCGAAGGATATTGCGAAGCACGAGAGCAAACACCGTGACCACGGCGCCGACGCCGGTCGTCGCCCGCACCTTGCGAGCTCCCCCACCTGCACGGACCACGGCGGCGACCAACAGCGCCGAGTCGGCCTCGTCGGGCGTAGGCACGAGGCTCGCAACGGCCTCCCGGGCCGTTGCCTCGTCGGGGCGGCGGTAGAGAAAGGTGCTCTGGTTGAGCTCGAAGTGCACGTCGCGTCGGAGCTCGGATGCGAGCTGCTCAGCGCTGCGCTCCTTGCGCCAGCTGCCAGGGTAGGTTCCGTCGGCCAGCTGACCCTCCCACCATCGCTGCAGGAACCGTCCGAGGCGCGCCGTCCGCTTGCTCATGATCCCGGCATTCTACGCTCAGGACGCGAGCACCTCCGCTCGCCGGAGACAGGGGACGGGCGATTCATGGCTGATCAGGACGAGATACGACGGGCGATCGGGGCGCGCATACTGGCTCAGCTAGAGGCCGGCGCGACGAGCGACACGATCTTGAAGCTCGCCGAGGCCTACGCGTGGATCTCGGCGCCGGACAACGGCCACGGCGGGTTCGACGCGAGCTGAGAGCGAGCCTCCATGCGAATAGGACTCCTCGGAGCTGCCCGGATAGCTCCCCGAGCAGTGATCGACCCGGCGAGGGAGATCGAGCGCGTAACGGTCGCCGCGGTTGCCGCCCGCGACGTCGCGCTGGCGGAGGTCTTCGCTCGCGAGCACGGGATCGCCACGGTGCACGCGGACTACGAATCCCTCCTGGCCGACGACACCCTCGACGCGGTCTACATCGGACTGCCCAATTCGGCACACGCCGCATGGTCCATCGCGGCCCTGCAAGCGGGTCGTCACGTTCTCGTCGAAAAGCCCTTCGCGTCGAACGCGACCGAAGCTGCCGAGATGGTCGCGGCCTCCGAGCGCACCGGGAAGCTGCTCGTCGAGGCCTTCCATTGGCGCTACCACCCGCTCGCCACCCGGCTGCTCGAGATACGTGACCGCATCGGTGTGCTTGTGAGCGCCGAGGCCGAGCACTGTGGCGCGATCCCCCACACCGACATCCGCTACCGACGAGAGCTCGGCGGGGGCGCAACCATGGACCTCGGCTGCTATGCCATCCACTGGCTGCGAACCCTCGCCGGCGAGGAGCCCGTCGTGGAACGCGCGATGGCGGTCGAGAATCCCGCCGGTATCGACGAGGTCCTGGTGGCGGACCTGCGTTTCCCATCGGGTGCCGAGGCACGCGTTCGCACCTCGATGGTGCCCGGCCAAGACCCCGTGGCATTCCTCAGGCTCGAAGGCGAAGGCGGCTCGATGGAGGTCGTCAATCCCGTCCTTCCTCACAACGGCAATCGCCTCCGGGCGCACCTCGCGAGCGGCGAGGACCTCGACGAGGTCGTCGAAGGCGGCACGACCTACTTCCACCAGCTCGAGGCGTTCCTCGCCATGGCGGAGGATGGTCGGGCACCCCTCACCGGTGGCGCTGATGCCATCGGCAACATGACGACGATCGATGCCGCCTACACCGCCGCGGGGATGCAGCCTCGCAACACCCATCCGAGGGAATGAGTACCTCACGGACAACGAGGTAGCTGGGAACTCCAGCTAGTCGTAGCTAGTCCCCGCTTGCCGGGTCACGTGCCCACGGCGTCCGGCTCGTCGTCCGACAGGAGCGCGCCGAGACCGGAGAAGAACGCCGAGCGGGCGAGGACCTTTCCACAGCCGGCAGCGCGCGCCCGCCGGATCAGATCCCGATCCACGTGACTGGCGAAGCCTATGGTGCGCGTGCCCTCGAGGTCCGCAAGCACCTCCAGCACGCCCGGTCGGGCGAGATCGAGAAGCACGAGGTCCGTGTCCTCGCCGACCCGACCCACGAGATCGGAAGCCTCGCGCACGACGACGAGTTCTCGACCTGCCGCGGAAGCCGCCGCCGCGACGCGCGAGCGGTCGATCATGTCCGGGACGAGGGCGACGATCCGTTTCATGCCGCCATGATGGCCGGGGGAGCCTGACCGCGCGGCACCTACCGGCTCGAGCGGGACCGGTCGGGATCGATGCCCAGGACCGCCGCCTTGACCAGGAGCTCCCGGTACTCGTCGGAGGCGCACGAGTCCCAGGTGATTGCGCCACCCGAGCCATATACGGCGACATCGTCGCGTCGGTCCACCACTGCAGTCCTGATGGCGACGTTGAACCGAGCGCGCCAAGCCGCGCCCGGCGGTGCCACGACGCCGATCGCGCCGCAGTAGAGACCGCGCGAGGTGGGCTCGAGACTCGCGATGAGCTTCATCGTGCTGCGTTTCGGCGCGCCGGTGACGGAACCGCTCGGGAACAGTGCCTCGAAGATCTCCGACAGACCCGTCCCGGGGCGCGGCCGGGCGGTCACCATGGAGGTGAGCTGCCAGACCGTCGGGAACTGCTCGAGCATGCACAGCTCGGGGACCTCGACCGATCCCCACGACGCCACGCGACCGAGGTCGTTGCGCATGAGATCGACGATCATGACGTTCTCGGCGCGGTTCTTCTCGGACGCCTGGAGCCGGGCCGCCGATGCCTCGTCCTCCTGCGTGCAGGAACCTCGAGCGGCAGTCCCTTTCATCGGTCGAGTCGTGAGCAGGTCATCGTCCCACTCGAAGAACAGCTCCGGCGACGCGCTCGCCACGACGTAACGCCCTGTGTCCAGGTACGCGTTGTAGGAGCCGAGCTGCGCGAGCGCGAGACCGCGGTACAGCTCGAAGGGGTCGCCGAGTGCCACCGCTCGAAGGCGCGTGGTCAGGTTGCATTCGTAGGTGTCTCCCGCAGCGATTCGGGAGCGGATCGCTTCGACGTCCACGGCGTGCGCCTCGGCTCCCCGGTCGATCGTCCACTGAAGGGCGGCAGGTCCTGGGCGCGGGGGCGGCAGCTCTCGGAGGCTCGGCACCTGGCGCGCCTCGTCGAAGAGAGTGAACCACGCGAGCGGGAGCTCCGCGAAGGGCTCGCCGGCGCTCGCCGCTCGCGTCTCCAGGTGCTCATCGAGGCCGCCAGCTGCCTCGTAGGCAACGAACCCGCCTGCCCAGCAACCATCCGCCGTCGCTCGTTCGACCGCAGCGAGGACGCCTCTGACCTCGTGAGGCGCCCGGGCGACGAGCACGCCACGAGGCCCGATCAGCTCGAAGGACGAGCCGGCACCGACGAGGTCGTCGAAGCGGGCCACGGGCGCGCCCAGCTCCAGCTCGCCGTCGCCCATTGCCATGTCACATCATCGCCCGCCACGGGGGGTCGTCATCTCGCCTGAGCCCTGCCGCCAGGAACGCGCACGGCGGGTAATCGCCCCACATGACGCTCGCCGTTTGAGAGGCACGAGAGCTCTGAGATAGACCCTTCCGGTGTCGGCCCTCCAGATCCTCGCAGTGCTCGGCGTCGGTCTGGTCGCTGGCACGATCAACACCGTCGTCGGTTCCGGCTCGCTGGTCACCTTCCCGACGCTGCTGGCGATCGGTTTCCCGGCCCTCGTGGCGAACGTCTCGAACACGATAGGTCTCGTCCCGGGGTCGCTCAGCGGGGTCGTCGCGTACCGGCGCGAGCTCGCCGGCCAAGGGCGTCGCCTCGCGCTGCTCGGCACGATGTCCATCACCGGAGGTACCGCCGGGGCGCTCCTCCTGCTCGAGCTCCCGGGATCGGTGTTCCGGCGGGTGGTGCCCGCGCTGATCCTGCTTGCCTGCCTCCTCGTCGCCGTACAGCCGAGGCTGTCCCGATGGCTGAGCGCTCGCGGTGAGCGCCACGAGCACGGAGGCCCCGGTCTCTGGGCGTCCGGTTTCGCGACGGCCGTCTACGGCGGGTACTTCGGGGCAGCCCAAGGAGTGATCCTCATATCGTTGCTCGGCATCTTCATCGCGGACGATCTCCAGCGCCTGAACGCCGCCAAGAACGTCCTCGCGCTGTTGACCAACGGCTCGGCTGCCGTCGTCTTCATCGTGGCGAGCCGAGTGTCCTGGGAGGCCGCCGGCTGCATCGCCGCAGGATCGATCGTCGGGGGGCAGCTCGGTGGGACGATCGGCCGCAGGCTGTCGCCCCGGCTCCTTCGCGCTCTGATCATCGTCATCGGGCTTTCCGTCGCCATCGCGCTCCTCGCATGAGCGGGTCACTGGCGACAGCGCGCATGAGCCCTTCCCGTCCCTTAACAGGGTCCTTGTCGTCCCTTAGCAGGCAGAGCCTCGGCTGCTATCATCCCCCGCGAATAGAAGGTCCATAGTGCTTGCTCCGACTGGGCGGTCAGGGGAGCGTTTTCCAGGGGCATCGCCCCGGGGATGCGAGACGCGACGTACACCTGGCGTCCTTCCTCCCCGGCGCTTGGACTCGGCCAAAGCAGTGCCGCAGTCATCGGTGAAGGAAGGCACATGGTAGATCTCAGCCGTCGTAGCGTCGCGACCGACTCCCCCAAGGCGCTGTTCCGCGAGGTCGCCCACGCAGTGACCAAGACCGATCTGGCCTACGCGCAGATCCGTCAGGCGATCCTCGAAGGACACTTCGAGCCCGGGTCGATGCTCGACCAGGAGGAGCTGGCCCAGCAGCTCGACCTGTCGACGACACCGGTCCGAGAGGCGCTTCGGCGGCTCGAGTCGGAGCGCCTGGTCGTGCGCCGGGCGCACCGGGACACGGTCGTCGCGCCCCTCTCGATGGACATGGTCGAGGAGACCTTCACCGTCCGTCTCGCTCTCGACCCTCTGGCGGCATCGCTCGCGGCGACGCAGGCCTCCCCCGAGCAGCGCCGCCTCATGCAGGAGCACCTCCTTGGCGAGGAGCCGGGCCCGACGCCGGTGGACCGAGTCAGCCAGCACCGAAGCCTGCACCGGGGCATCTACGGGGCGTGCCATAACGCCGTGCTCGTCGAGATGATCGACTCCCTCTGGGACGTGGGCGACCGCTACCGGCTGGTCACCTTGCAGCGCGGTGCCGTCGTCCAGCCGATCCACCAAGACCACCACGCCATCCTCGAGGCCGTGATCGACGGCCGTGCCAAGGATGCCGCGAAGCTCGTGCACGAGCACACCGCCGACGCCTTCCAGACGATCCGCGACGCCGCGCGCTGAGCGCGGCCGAGAGACGACTCCGAGACGGCCGCGCACCCACAGTGCCTCTCCGACAGCCTCGGCCTGACTAGGCCAGGTGCATAGCGAGCAGCTGTGCCAGGTGCACGCCCGACGCTCCCGCGAGATCGCCGAGCTGTGTGCGGCAGGAGAACCCGTCCGCGAGGAGCACCGCGTCAGGTCCCGCCGCGCGAACCGCCGGAAGGAGCGCGTGCTCCGCGATCGCGACCGACACCTCATAGTGCCCGCGCTCGACACCGAAATTGCCGGCAAGGCCACAGCACCCACCGACCGGCACGAGTGTCGCTCCCATGGTGCGGAGCAATAGCTCGTCGGTCGCCCATCCCATGACGGCCCGGTGATGGCAGTGTGGCTGCGCGACGACCTCGACACCGTCGAGGCGTGGCGGGCGCCACTGAGGCGCTTGCGCGAGGATCTCGGCGAGCGTTCGGGTCGAGCGGGCGACGGCCTCGGCGGCCGGCGTCCCGAGCAGCTCCATCGAGTCGGAGCGGAGCGTCGCCGTGCACGAGGGCTCGAGGCCGACGATGGGCACGCCTGCGTCCACGGCGCGCTCGAGCGCGGCGACCGTCCGGCCGAGGACGCGCTTCGCGGCGTCGAGCTGACCGGTGGATATCCACGTCAGCGCGCAGCACGTCGTTCGTTCGGGTAGAGAAACGCTGAAGCCGGCATCTTCGAGGACGCTCACGGCCGCGATGCCCACCTCGGGAGCGAAATAGTTCGTGAAGGTGTCGGCGAGCAGGAGCACCGGATTCCCCTCGCGGCGCCGGTCGCCCTCGGTCGCTGCGAACCACGAACGAAAGG
The DNA here is from genome assembly GCA_025464005.1 of Acidimicrobiaceae bacterium. Classification (GTDB taxonomy): domain Bacteria; phylum Actinomycetota; class Acidimicrobiia; order Acidimicrobiales; family Bog-793; genus RYN-46. The sequence continues at coordinate 50,785 of JAODBO010000014.1, forward strand.
ACACCTTCGCGAACCGTGGGATCGCCCTGCGCCGATCGACACCGGCGGCGAGGCGAAGCGGCCCTGAGAGTAAGGGCCCCCCGAGCACGAAATTCGCGAGGCCCGCCACGGGCGACGCGAGGCGCGCCCATCGGGGCAGCTGGCCGAGCGCGTAATGCGTCCGGGGTCGGACGCGCCGCCGGTAAGCCTGATGGAGCACCTCAGACTTGTAGAGCGCCATGTCCACCCCGGCGGGGCACTCCGAGGAGCACGCCTTGCACGAGAGGCAGAGATCGAGGGCCTCGTGGACCTCCGGGGAGCGCCAGCCGCCGTCCACCAGGGAGCCGTTCACCATCTCCTGCAGCACGCGAGCCCTACCCCGGGTGGAGTCCTGCTCGTTGCGCGTAGCGAGGTAGGAGGGGCACATCACGCCGCCGGTCGCCGTCGAATCCGCCCGGCAGGACCCGACGCCGGTGCACCGGTGCACCGCAGCACTGAAGTCTCCGCGGTCGCCGCTCAGGCTCAGGGCGAGCCGGGCGCGGATCGGGCGCACGGCGGTCGCACGCACGTCGGCGTCCACGGGGCGCGGGTGCACGAGGATGCCGGGGTTGAGCAGGTTGGCCGGGTCGAACGCAGCCTTGACGCGGCCGAAGAGCTCGATGGCGGCCGGCGAGTACATCAGAGGAAGAAGTGCGCTACGCGCCCGCCCATCGCCGTGCTCGCCCGAGAGGGAGCCCCCGTAGCGCACGACGAGTCGCGCCGCGTCGAGGAGGAACGAGCGAAGCACGGCGCGACCGTCCTCGCGTCCGAGTGGGAAGTCCAGGCGCAGATGCACGCATCCCGACCCGAAGTGGCCGTACGGAAGGCCGCTGAGCTCGTAGGTCTCGAGCAGGTCGTCGAGCTCGCGTAGGTACGCTCCGAGCGCGTCGGGAGGCACCGCCGAGTCCTCCCAGCCCGGGTAGGCCGGATCACCTTCGGGGGTGCGGCCCGCGAACCCGGCGCCGTCCTCACGGATCCGCCAGAGCGCCGCGACGTGCTTCGCGTCACTGACCACCGCGCTATCGAGAGCGCCCGAGTCCGCGGCAGTTGCGAGCGCCCGTTTACGCGACTCCGCAAACGACTCACCGGTGATTTCGACGAACAGCCAGCCCTCCCCTTTCGGCAGGGGCGGCACCGCTTGGTCACCACGTCGGCGCCTCACCGTCGAGACGATGCGGATGTCGAGCCCTTCGCAGGCGGTCGGAGCGTGCCGCAGCACGGCGGGCACGGCGTCGGCGGCGCTCGCCATGTCCGCGAAGCCGAGCACGAGCAGCACCGGGTGTTCGGGCGGCACGACGAGCTCGACGGTCGCGCCGACCACGACCGCAAGGGTGCCTTCGCTACCGACGAGGGCCCGCCGGACGTCGAAGCGGCTCTCGGGTAGCAGGTGCTCGAGCGAGTAGCCCGAAACCTGGCGGCCGAAGCGCCCGAACTCGCGGCGGATCGTCTCCTCGCCATCGGCGGCGATCCGGGCGAGCGAGGCGAGGACGCCGTCGCCGTCGCGAACGGCACCGTCCAGGTGCAGCCGGGAGCCGGCGGCCGTGATGACGTCGAGCGCGGCGATGTTGTCGACCGTCCGGCCGTAGGCGAGCGATCGGGAGCCACATGCGTTGTTGCCGATCATCCCGCCGAGCGTGCAGCGGCTATGGGTCGAGGGATCGGGCCCGAAGCGCAACCCACTTCCGGCGACCGCCCGCTGCAGGTGGGCATGGACGACGCCGGGCTGGACCGTCGCCGTTCTCGCCTCTAGGTCGACGCTCTCGATCGCGTTCATGTACTTGCTGAAGTCCAGCACCAGGCCGCTGCCGACAGCGTTGCCCGCTATCGAGGTACCGGCCCCTCGGCAGGTGACGGGTACCTCTGCCGACGCGCAGACTTCGAGCGCTGCGGCGACCTCGTCGGCGTCTCTCGGTCGCACAACCGCCTCGGGAACCACTCGATAGAGCGAGGCGTCCGAGGAGTAGGCGGCGCGTTGGAGCTTGCTGTTGCTGACGTCGTCGATCCCGGCGTGGCGAAGCGCTGCTGTCAGTAGCGATGTCGGCAAAACGACCGTGTCTCTCGTCGCGGGCTCTCCGATCGACCCTACTCGTGCACTTCGGGGTGGCGCGATCGCCGGGTCGAGGAAGGAGCATCGGAGGCTATCGCCGACCTGCGCGGGAAGATCGTGTGAGGATGCATTCTGACGTCAGGGCGGCAGCAGGCAAGTCGTGTTCAGCGGGGACGAGCGAGGAGGTGCTTCGTTGGCAGCTGCAGCCAGAGCGAGCCGCCCCTCGGTGCTCGCGATCGTCCTCGCCGGCGGCCGGGGGCGCCGTCTCGACCCGCTCACCGCTGACCGAGCCAAGCCGGCCGTCCCTTTCGGCGGCTCGTACCGTCTGATCGACTTCGTGCTGTCGAACCTTGCAAACGCCGACTACCGCAAGATGGTCGTGCTCACCCAGTACAAGAGCCACAGCCTCGACCGGCACATCAGCCAGACCTGGAGGCTCTCCCCGCAGCTCGGAAACTACGTCGCCACGGTCCCCGCCCAGATGCGCCAGGGCCCCCACTGGTTCGCCGGGTCGGCGGATGCCATCTTCCAGAACCTCAACCTGATCCTCGACGAGGAGCCCGCCCACGTCATGGTCTTCGGCGCGGACCACATCTACCGGATGGACCCTCGGCAGATGCTGGACTTCCACATCGCGTCCGGCGCCGACGTCACTCTCGCCGGGCTACGGGTCCGACGATCGGAGGCGAGCGCATTCGGGGTCATCGAGGCGGCGAGCAACGGGCGCGTCGACCGCTTCCTCGAGAAGCCGGAGGACCCGCCGGGACTGCCCGACGATCCGAGCTCGTCGTACGTGTCGATGGGCAACTACATCTTCCGCACCGAGGCTCTCCTCGACGCGGTGACCGCCGACGCCGCGGACGACAACAGCACCCACGACACCGGAGGTGACGTCATCCCCGCGCTCGTCAAGAAGTCGCGGGCGTGCGTCTACGACTTCAACGCCAACGACGTGCCCGGGGTGGACGAGCGAGAGCGCGGCTACTGGCGCGACGTCGGGACGCTCGACGCCTACTACGACGCCCATATGGACCTCATCTCGGTCCACCCGGTCTTCAATCTCTACAACAGGCAGTGGCCGATACTCAGCTGGCTCCCGCCGACGCCGCCGGCGAAGTTTGTCTTCGACGAGGATGGACGGCGCGGCCACGCGTTGGACTCGCTCGTCAGCCAAGGCGTGATCGTGTCGGGCGGGACGGTGCGCCGCTCCGTGCTCTCCATGGGTGTGCGCGTGGAGGCCGGAGCCCTCGTCGAGGGTTCGGTGCTGCTCGACGACGTCGAGATAGGGCGAGGCGCCATCGTGCGCAACTGCATCATCGACAAGCAGGTGACCGTCCCGCCGGGAGCCCAGATCGGGGTCGACGCCGCGGCCGACCGCGAGCGGTTCACCGTCTCCAACGGCGGCATCGTCGTGCTGGCCAAGCGCCAGGTGGTCCCGCCGCCGTGAAAGTGGCACTGCTGACCCGCGAATTCCCCCCGGAGATCTACGGCGGGGCTGGGGTGCACGCCGAGCAGCTCGCGGTGGCACTCGATCGCCTCGTCGACGTCGCCGTCCACTGCTTCGGCGCCCCACGCACGTCCCCGCTCGTGGCGAGGAGCTACGAGCCCTGGCAATCGCTCGAGCAGCTCGGTGGGGACGACTCGATCGCACGGACCCTCGGCGTGCTCTCCGTCGATCTGGCCATGGTGGCAGGACTCGGGGATGCCGATCTCTGCCACTCCCACACTTGGTACGCAAATCTCGCGGGCCATCTCGCCAAGTTGAGCCGGGGCCTGCCGCACGTGGCCACGACGCACAGCCTCGAGCCGCTGCGCCCGTGGAAGGCCGAGCAGCTCGGCGGCGGCTACGCGCTCTCCTCGTGGTGCGAACGCGTCGCCCTCGAAGGCGCGGACGCGGTCATAGCAGTGTCGAACGCGATGCGCGAGGACGTTCTCGCCTGCTACCCGGCGATCGATCCCTCGCGCGTGGAAGTCATCTACAACGGTGTCGACACCGAGACCTGGCACGCCGATCCGCGCACGGACGTCCTCGAGCAGCACGGCATCGACCCCGAGCGTCCCCTCGTGGTTTTCGTCGGACGCGTCACGCGCCAGAAAGGCCTCCCGTACCTGCTCACGGCGGCGTCGCACATCGACCCGCGAGCCCAGCTCGTCGTCTGCGCCGGAGCCGCGGACACCGAGGCGCTCGCACGCGAGACGCGCCACCTCGCCGAGATCGCGGCGCAGCGGCCAGGCGGGCTGATCTGGATCGAGGAGATGATGCCCCGGTCCAAGGTCGCCCAGATCCTCAGCCACGCCACCTGCTTCGTGTGCCCCTCGATCTACGAGCCGTTCGGCCTCGTCAACGTGGAGGCAATGGCGTGCGGCGCAGCCGTCGTGGCCAGCGCGGTAGGCGGAATACCCGAGATCGTGGTCGACGGAGAGACAGGATGGGTGGTGCCTGTCGAGCTCGACCACACGCCTGATCGCATGCCGCACGAGCCGGATCGCTTCGCGGCGGACCTCGCCGAGGCGATCAACACCCTCGTCGAGAACCCCGACCTCGCGCGCGACATGGGAGCCGCCGGCCACCAGCGCGTCCAGGACCTCTTCTCGTGGCCAGCGATCGCAGAGCGCACCGTCGACTGCTACCGCCGACTGCTCTATGGGTGACGCGCTGGACGACTGACGCTGACTCAGCGGACCCCAACCGGGGCGGCAGTCGCGCGATATAGGCCATGCACCGCATTTCTTAATCGCTTGGAAATACTCCGACACAGCTACGAGTCGTATCCTCTTCCGGCATGACGAAGGCCGCCGTGCGCGAGGGAACTGCGCCATTTCGCGACTGGACGACCTGGTACCGGGTGACCGGGGACCTCGACGCCGAAAAGCCTCCGCTCGTCGTGCTCCACGGCGGACCGGGCTGCTCGCACGACTACTTGCTCGCCATCGCAGACATCGCCGAATCCGGACGCGCCGTCGTCCACTACGACCAGCTCGGCGGAGGCCGTTCGACTCACCTGCCGGACCGTGGCGCCGACTTCTGGACCGTGGAGCTCTTCCTCGAGGAGCTCGACAACCTCCTCGGCCATCTCGGCATCGCCGACCGCTACCACCTCCTTGGCCAATCGTGGGGCGGCATGCTCGGATCCGAGCACGCCATCCGGCGCCCCAGTGGGCTGATAAGCCTGGTCATCAGCAACTCGCCTGCCTCGCTGGAGCTATGGGTGCAGGAGGCAGGGAGGCTGCGTGCCGATCTGGATCCCGCGGTGCGGGACGCGCTCGATCGTCACGAGAAGGCCGGAACCACCGACGATCCCGAGTACGTTGCGGCGACCCAGGTGTTCTATGACCGGCACGTCTGCCGAGTCGTCCCGAACCCACCCGAGGTCGCGCGCACCTTCGAGATGCTCGAGCAGGACCCGACCGTGTACCACACCATGAACGGGCCCAACGAGTTCTTCTGCATCGGGACGCTGAAGACCTGGAGCGTCGTCGACCGGGTCGGTCGGATCGACGTGCCGACGCTTCTGCTCTCCGGTCGCTTCGACGAGGCGACCCCCGCCACCGTCGAGCCCTTCGCCACCTCGATCCCGGATGTCGCATGGGAGATCTTCGAGGAATCGAGTCACATGCCCTTCGTCGAGGAGCCCGAGCGATACCTCGTCGCGGTGACGGAGTTCCTTGACTCGCACGACTGACGCACTCGCATAGCGAGGCGCTCCTGTCGGTCTCCCACGAGCTCGATGAGGGCGATGAGGAGCGACGCCGGCTCAGGGAGCTCGTCCCGGGTCGCCCCGTCTCCTGCCTTTTCCTGCGCAACCTCGCCGGGCTGGGGACCCATATACGCTGCGCTGATCCTGGCGCGCCGGACGCTGACTAGTGATCCGTCGCTTAAATAGCTGAAGTAACTAAAGTGGCAGCATGTCCACGATGCTTGCGGCACCGCCGATGCCCGTATCGCCCGAGCAGCGGAGCGAGCTCGAACGCCTCGCCCGCTCGACGT
>JAODBO010000149.1 GCA_025464005.1 Acidimicrobiaceae bacterium
AGCCGGCGACGGTGACGATGGCGGCGCTCACGAACACCGAGATCGCCGGCAAGGTGACGGCGCTCTCGCTCACGCCGACGGTGTCGAGCAACGTCGTCCAGTACAACGAGACGATCTCGCTCATCAATCCGCCGGCGACCGTGAAAGACGGCATGACCGCTGACGTGAGCGTCGTCGTCGCCACGGCGATGAACACCCTCGAGGTGCCGAGCGCGGCGATCACAACGACGGGAACCCGTTCGACGGTCACCGTGTCGAAGGGCGGTGTCCAGACGGTGACCCCGGTCACCCTCGGCATCGTCGGCTCCTCGACGACCCAGATTCTGACCGGCGTCACCGACGGCGAGACGCTCGTCGAGCCGACCGTGACCGTGGCGCCGGCGACGGGAACCGCCACGACGCCTGGTGCGGCCGGCGGCTTCGGCGGTGGCGGTGGGTTCGGTGGCGGTGGTGGCTTCGGCGGCGGCGGTGGCCGGGGATGACGACCACCTTTGCATCCCCGTCCGCCCTCGAGACGGCCGGCGCGCCGCTGCACGGCGCCCACCCGGTCATCGAGATCGAGAAGGTGGCGAAGTCCTACTCGATGGGCGAGCTCGTCGTGCACGCGCTGCGCGGCGTATCGCTCACGATCGAGCGGGGCGACTTCGTCGCCGTCATGGGCGCATCGGGCTCGGGCAAGTCGACACTCATGAACATCGTCGGCTGCCTCGACGTCCCGACCCGCGGCTACTACCACCTCGACGGCGTCGACGTCCGCACCCTGGACGAGTCCGATCTCTCGATCGTGCGCAACCGCAAGATCGGCTTCGTCTTCCAGAGCTTCAACTTGATCCCACGGACCTCCGCGGTGTCGAACGTCGAGCTCCCGCTCGTCTACGCGGGCGTGAGGGCGAAGGAGCGCCAGGCGCGCGCCATCGCCGCGCTCGAGGCGGTCGGGCTCGGGAGCAGGCGCGACCACGTGCCGAGCGAGATGTCCGGCGGCCAGCAGCAGCGCGCCGCCGTCGCCCGGGCGATCGTGACCAATCCGGCCCTCATCCTCGCGGACGAGCCGACCGGCAACCTCGACAGCGCGTCGAGCGACGAGGTGATGGGCATCTTCAGCCGGCTCAACCTCGAAGGCCGCACGGTCGTGCTCATCACCCACGAGGACGATGTCGCTTCCTTCGCGAAGCGGGTCATCCGGATGCGGGACGGCCAGATCCTCTCGGACGATCGCGCGGTGCCGCTCGACGGGGCGCCGCCCCGCATCGATGCGAGCGGGACGGTCGTGACGCCCGATGAACAATTGCGCGCCAAGCGCGGAGGAGTGGCATGAAGATCCTCGACAACCTCGTCATCGCGCTCGGTGGCATCGCGTCGAACAAGCTCCGCTCTGCCCTCACGGTGCTGGGGGTGATGATCGGCGTCGGCGCAGTGATCCTGCTCGTCGGGGTGGGTACTGCCTCCTCGCAGGCGGTGCAGAAGTCGATCGACGCGCTCGGGACGAACACCCTCACGGTGCTCAACACCGGGCGCTTCGGCGGCGGGGTGTCCTCGACAGGAACCCAGACGAAGGTGGCGTCGCTCACGATCGCGGACGTCCACACCTTGGAGGACAAGAGCGTCGCCCCCGACGTCTCCTCGGTCTCCCCGGTCATCTCGTCCTCGGTCACCGCGACGTACCAGGGCGCGACTTACACGACGACGGTGACTGGCTCGACGCCCTCCTATCTGACCGCCGAGGACGACACGATCGCGGCCGGGAGCCAGATCACCTCGGCCGAGGTGACCTCGCACGCCCGCGTCGTCGACATCGGCTCGGAGGTCGCGTCGAACCTTTTCCCGACGGGCGTTGATCCGATCGGAAAGACGATCCAGCTCGGCTCGTCCTCGTTCCAGGTGATCGGTGTGCTCACGACAAAGGGGAGCAGCGGGTCGACCTCGACCGCGGACGCGATTGCCATCGCGCCCTACACCGCGGTCCAGGACGAGCTCACCGGCTATGCGGCCTCGTTCACCTCGCTCGTGGTCCAGGGCACGTCGTCGACGACCCTCGGCCTCGCGCAGACCGAGGTCCAGAGCGTCCTCGCCGCGGCGAACGACACGACGGTCGCGGCCCTCCCCTTCAACGTCGTGAACCAAGCGACGCTGCTCACGACGGCGAGCTCGACCTCGAGCACGTTCACGAACCTGCTCGCCGCGGTCGCGGGGATCTCACTCCTCGTCGGCGGCATCGGGGTGATGAACATCATGCTCGTGAGCGTCACCGAACGTACGCGTGAGATCGGCATCCGAAAGGCGATCGGGGCACCGAAGTCGGCGATCCTGACCCAGTTCCTCGTCGAGGCGGTCCTCGTCTCGCTCATCGGGGGGCTTACGGGTGTCATCGCCGCGGTCGCCGGCTCGCACCTTCGCATCGACGGCCAGTATCCCGTCATCCAGGCGAGCACGATCGTTCTCGCCTTCGGCGTCGCCGTGGCGGTCGGTGTGTTCTTCGGCTTCTATCCGGCAAACCGGGCTGCGTCGCTCCGTCCGATCGACGCTCTCCGCTACGAGTGACCTTTGAGGGAGCACCGCAATGACTGACAGAAAGGGAGAGCACATGGACGATCCGGTAACGGAGGAGGTCGAAATGCCGGGCGCCGTGCGGACCGCTCCGACCCCGGTGGTCGGCCAGCCGCTTCCGGCATTCGGTGGCAGTGGCTCCGGGCCCGGTGGCAGGGAGGCCGACCCGCTCGGGGACGGGCTCGCCGACGAGTCCGGCGACGCCTGGCCGGCTCGGGCCTCTGCGAAGGGAATGCGTTTTCGGATCCCGACGCTCATGCTCGTCGGACTGCTCCTTGCCGCAGGCGCGTTCTGGGGCGGCGCGGCGGTCCAGCGCAGCGATGGCACGGCGAGCGCATCGTCCGCGCTGTCGAGCCTCGCCGCCCGCTTCGGTGCGGGCGGTCGGACGACGACAGGGGCAGCGGCCGGGGGCGCGGGTGCTGCCGGCGGTGGCTCGACGTCCGCGGCGACCGGCACGGTGACCGTCGTCAGCGGGAACACCCTCTACGTGACGACCTCGAGTGGTTCGATCGTGAAGGTCACGCTCAGCTCGTCGGCGAAGGTGACCCGGAACGCGAACGCGTCGAGCTCGTCGTTGACGCCGGGCGACACCGTCGTCGTCCAGGGCACGACGTCGAAGAGCGGCACGGTGACTGCGACGTCGGTCGCGGCGACCGCTGCCGGCGTCCCGACGACTGGCGGCGGTGGCGGCTTCGGGGGTGGCGGTGGCGGTGGCGGTGGCGGGGGCGGTGGCGGTGGCGGGGGCGGTGGCGGTGGCGGAACGACCGGCTCGTCGAGCGGCGGCTGAGCAATCCGGCCAGTGAATGGGTGCCCCCAGCGCCACCAAGCGAGGCTCGGCTGCTCGATCACAGACACGGAGAAGGACCCCTGGCCCGGGCCAGGGGTCCTTCTCCGTCCGCACCTCATCCGCACCACGATCGGTTGGTGAGCTAGCGCACATCTGCTCTAGAGATTGAATAGACGTACGTTGACTGTCATGGCGATACCTCGGTAAGATATCGACATGAACGAATTCATCTGCAAGCTCCTAGGCCATCAGGAGTACAGCGACGAGGTGCTCGAAGTCCAGCCGTGGCTCGACCGCGACTTTGCCTATTACGCCCGCGAGGACTTTCGCGAAGTGCGGTGCGTCCGCTGCGGTGGGGAGCTCACGACCCGAGCTGCGTAGCTTCGCTGGTCACTCCGGCCAGTCGGACTCGAGGATGACGTCCACGAAGTCCCCTCGCACGAAACCGGGCACGAAGTGCTCGAGGACGTCCGCCTTGACGTTGCCGAAGGTCGTCTCCGGCCGATCCTTTATCCCTTCGGTGAAGGCGCGCAGGATCTGTCGCTTGAAGTCCGGGCGGGGGTGGACGGCGACCACTTCCTCGACGAGCGAGGGGTCGAGGTCTCGATAGCCGATGCCGAGCACGTCGGTCTCCACGCCTGCGGTCACGAGGGCGACCTCGGGTTCCATGTGGAGCGGGATCGCGGGTGTGGTGTGGAGGGCGATCGCCTCCCAGACGCGACGGACGGATTCGGGGTCGAAGCCGTGGGCCTCGAGGAAGCGCCGTGCCTCATCCGCCCCGTCGATCTCGAAGCGCTGGTCGGCACTCCGGTACCGCTCGGTCAGGCCGAGGTCGTGGAACATCGCACCGACATACAGCAGCTCGGGATCGGCGGAGACGCCGATCCGCTCGCCCTGGAGCGCGCCGAAGAGGAAGACCCGGCGCGAATGGTGGAAGAGCAGCGGCGTCGCGGCGTCACGAACGAGCTCTGTCGCCTCGGTCGCGAGCAAGGAGTCGGGAATAGCGATTCCTGCGATGCGCTCAGTCATGGGTGGCCTCCGTTTGCTGTCGCGCACTGGGACAGCCAGTTCCTGCCCAATGGGCGTATCGGCATAACGGACGTCGGAGGGCCATGTTCGATCGGCCAGATCGGCCGCAGTTCGGGACACGATGCACGGAGGGGGTGGCACCTGTGCACCAGCACTCCCTCGACGAGCCGGAACGGCTCAGCTCCCGCCGGGCACCGCCATCGCGCCGAGCTCGGACCAGCCGTCGCCCGGCACGGTGAAGTTCACGATGCGCGGCGTCTCCACCAAGTGTGGTGGGAGCATCTGCCGGGCCGTCGCGAAATGGTCAGACTGGACGTGAGCAACGCCGGCGTCGTCGCGGAACGCCTCCACGAGCACGTACTCCGTGGGATCGTCGAGGCTGCGCGACCATTCGAACCAGAGGCAACCCGGCTCGGCGCGCGTCGCCCGGGTGAAGTCCCCGGCGATCTTCGGCCAATGCTCCGCGTCCTCGGGGCGGACCCGGAACTTTGCGGTGATGAAGATCACGGCAGTCCCCTCACGTCGCGGCGTTT
>JAODBO010000046.1 GCA_025464005.1 Acidimicrobiaceae bacterium
CGTCATGTCGGCCGCCGGCCTGATCACCGAAGCCATCTTCCGGGCCGCCGGTCTCGTGCCGACGACCCGGCCCGCTCAGGTGGCGCCGGCGCACTTCTCCTGGGGTTACACCACCTATCTCAACATCGTCTTCCTGCTCTTGTTCGGCGCCCTCTACTGGGCCTACGGCAACAGGACGCGCCTCGGGGGCGGCGGAGGATACGCCTTCGACCCGATCTGCGGGATGCAGGTCGAGAAGGCCAACGCGCCCGCCTCTTCGGTGCACCATGGCGAGCGGAGCTACTTCTGCTCGGACCGCTGCCGGCTGCGATTCGAGGCCGACGTGGCGCGTAGCCGCGTTCCCTAGGCTCGGTCGCGGGACCGAGTAGCTGCTGGGCGACTTCGGGTGCGAGGGCGACCAGACTGTCGAGCGCGAGCTCGCCGTGCTTGATCCGCAGGGTTTCGAGGAAGCGCTGTGACCCACCCTGAGCCCGATGAAGTAGCCGAGCTCGAGCTCGGGCTCGGAGAAGTGGTCGTGCAGCTCCGACCACCTCTCGTCGCCGGCGAGACCCGGGTCCTCAGCGATCGCCGCGGCCCGTTTGAGTGCCGCCTTCCCGCGAGCGGTGAACCGGTCGGAGGTGCGGAACTCGACGAGTTCGTCGTACTCAGGCTCAGTCACGCCCTCTTGGCTGCGATATGGGAGGCACGTCCCGCCTCCGTGGCAACCGACTGCAGCCATCGTCGCGCGACGACGGGAGGGCCGAGCCTGGCGCCGGCCCTCCCGTCGTGTGCTGCCCGCTTGCTCGCCGGCCGGCGGCCGGTCGCAAGCGGCCCGGCGTCAAGCGCCGGTGTATCCCCCCGAGGCAAGGCCGATGATCGTCTCGTCGTAGGACGCGTGAGCGAGCGCGATGTCCGCGTTGAGCAGCGAATGGCTAGCGCCGACGAAGATATGGGTGTCACCCGGGAAGTCCTGGGGGACCTGGGGGAGCACGGCGCTGATGACGTGCGCCGAGTACGTCGCCGCACGGTTCACCTCGACGACGAACGCGTTGTAGTGGTTCAGCGCGTTCTGGTAGCCGGGCTGTCCCGACAGCGAGCTGACCGAGGACTGAAGCCCAACCTCGCTCGCTTGGAAGCTCACGACCTGAGCCGCTATGGAGTCGGCCTCGATCACCTCGATGACCTGCGGGGTCTCCACGGCGAAGACCCGGTTGTCCTTCAGCATCGCCGAGCGGTCGCTCTGCAGCTCGGCCCTCGTGGTGTCGGTCGGCACCTTCGTTACGAGCCCGTTGATGCTCGTCGTCTCCGTGGCGAGGCGTGCACTGAGGACGCCGGCATGGGCCGCAGTGATCGTCTTCGATCCGCTCACGTCCGCCGAGAGCCGTCCGAGCTGGGTGACACGGCTGGCGAGCTGCTGCTCCAGGAGCTGCTGGGTCTGGGAGAAGGAGTCGTGCGCGGTGCTGGCGGACGCGACGCTCGGGATCGCCACTGCGGCGCCGGCGGCGAGGACGCCACCGATCAGGGTGGTGCGCAACGGGTGCTTGACCATGAGTGTGTTCTCCTTGGGACCGTGCTCGTACCCCGGTTTTCGGGCTCTTCCTGCACTGTGCCTGAGAACTGTGAATCAGTCGTAGCGCGTATGTAATGAGACTGTCATGGAGTCGGGCCGGCTCAGCCGACCTTGACGAGGTCCACGACGAATACGAGGGTCTCGTTCGGCGCGATGACCCCGCCGGCTCCGGCCGCGCCGTAGCCGAGGTGGGCAGGGATGGTGAGCCGGCGCCGACCGCCTTCGCTCATGCCGGTGACGCCGCGGTCCCATCCCTGGATCACCTGACCGGCGCCGAGCCCGAAGCTGAAGGGTTCGTTCCGGCTCCACGACGAGTCGAATTCCTGGCCGGTCGACCAGGAGACGCCCACGTAGTGCACGGTGACGCGCGTGCCTGAAGCTGCCTCGGCGCCCGATCCTTCGGCGAGGTCCTCGATCTCGAGCTCCGCGGGCGCTGGTCCTTCGGGGATGGAGACGGTGGGCTTGGCGTCGGAGGTCATGGGGCGACGTTAGGCCACGCGAGGAGGCACGCGGCCTGGGTGCGCCGTGACCGACGGTCCCCACCGTGCGCCGGCGTTCAGCGTGTCGGGCCGAATCGCTCGATCCGGATCTGTTCGACCGCCATTCCCGCCTCTTGCAGCAGAGCCGCGGCCGCCTCGGCGAAGCCCGACGACCCGCAGACGTAGGCGGTCGCGTGCGGGTCGAGGGGGTGGGGGAGGTCCTTCAGCTCGAGGCGGCCGGGTGGGCGCGGCCAGGAGGGCGGAATCTCGCGTGTGTACACCACCGCGGTCTCCGGGCCTGGGATCTCGTGCGCGTAGTAGAGCTGGTCGGGACTGCGTGCCGAGACGACCATCCGCACGAGGTCCGAACGTCCCGTCCGGCGCGCGAGGCGCAGCATTGCCATGAGCGGCACGACGCCCGAACCTCCACCGACGAGGACGGCGGGGGCGTCGCCACGCCACACGAACCACCCCCCGATGGGGCCGCGCACCTCGAGCTCGTCGCCCGGGGCGAGCTCGTCGTCGAGGAAGGACGAGACCTCCCCGTCCTCGAGCCGTTCCACGGTCAGCTCGATCGCGTCGGTCCCGTCAGGGGCCGAGGCCACCGAGTAGGACCGGCTCGCGCTGTAGCCGTCGGGCGCGGTGAGCCGTACGAGATAGTGCTGGCCGGCGAGGTGCTGAGAGGGGCGGGGGAGCCTGAGCCGGAGCGTCTTCGCGTTGGCGGTTTCCGGCCGGACGTCGATGACGGTCGCGGACTGCCACGCCCCTGGCGCGAGGGGAGCTTCGGCGCTGTCAGTCACCCTGGAAGCGCTGCTCGAGCCAGGGATCACCGTGGTCGTGGTAGCCGTTCTGCTCCCAGAATCCCGGCTCGTCGTGGTCCATCAGCTCGAGTCGAGCGATCCATTTCGCGCTCTTCCAGAAGTACAGATGCGGCACGAGCAGCCGTGCGGGCCCGCCGTGCTCCGCAGTGAGCGGTTGACCCTCGTGTTCCCACGCGATCCAGGACTTCCCGTCGGCCACGTCCTCGAGCGGCAGATTCGTGCTGTAGCCGGTGTGCGACCACGCCATGACGTAGGACGCCGACGGCAAGGGTCCGGCGGCCGCGAGCAGCGGGTCGACCGAGACACCGCTGAAGGCCGTGCCGAGCTTGGACCAGCTGGTGACGCAGTGGATGTCCCCGTCGTAGGTCGAGCCCGGCAAGGCCTGCATCTCGTCCCAGGTCCAGGTGACCGGGCGCTCGACGAGCCCATCTACGGAGAACGTCCAGGACGCCAGTGGAAGCGAAGGCGTGACCTCGGCACTCAGGATCGGCCACTCGGCGCCGACGTCGTACTGCCCGGGCGGCAGCCGGGGGTCGCGCGGTCCGCCCCCGCGGCCTTTGAACCCTCTGGTGAAGGCCAACTCGGGCTCCCTTCGTGAGCATTGGAGCCGCCCGGTGGTGCAGGTGGCTGTGTCACAGACGATGGTGCCAGAACGCCAGTCGGGGTGCAGCTCGTTGCGTCCGGCGACCGTGCGCTGATGACGCCAGGGCCGCGATTTGCTCGACGCGGCGCGGATACGCTCGCGGGGCGTGTCTCGCCGGTGGCCACCGGCGAGCGAGGTGGAGGTGGTCTTGAGCGACGTGCGCCCCGGACTCGAGCAGCGCAAGTCGGTGCGCGTGCTCGTCGACGAGGCGCACCAGGAGGCATGGTCGGTGCGGCCGGAGCTGAGCGCCGCGATGCGTCCGGAGCATCCGGGTGACGCCTCGTACGCGGGTGCGGCGGTTCTGCTCGACGACCGGGACTTCGTCGTCACGGTGAATTCCGGCGAGCCGCTCACCGGCGAGGTGCTCTCCGGCGCGGACGTGCTCGTCGTGGCGCACCCGTCCGATCCCAAGTGGGAGCGCACCACCGGATCGGGTCGAGCGCTGCTCGGCCCCGACGAGCTCGACGCCGTTCGGACCTTCGTCGAGCGTGGCGGCGGGCTCGTGGTGCTCGGCGAGACCGAGCAGGACAAGTACGGCAACAATCTCAACGAGCTGCTCGCCGCCTTCGGCCTGAGGATCGAGCATGCGACGGTCTACGACTACGTCGCCTATCACAAGACCGAGTCGTGGGTGCTCGGCTCCGTCGTATCGCTACGAGAGGCGGGGTTCTTCCCCCAGGCACGACAGGCCTACTTCTACCGCACCGGAGTCGTCTCGGCAGATGGCGAGCACTCCTGGCTCGGCGCCTTCACCTCGTCGACGGCCGACCCGCCGCGGGCAGGGCTGCTCGGCCTCGCCCGCTACGGCGCCGGCCGGGTAGCGGTGTTCGCCGACTCCGACCTCTTCGGCGACGACTGCCTCGCGGAGCACGACCACGTCCGGTTGTGGCTCGACACCCTCTACTGGGTGTCCGCCTCGGCGTTCTCGGCTCCCGTGCTCGCGAGTGGCTCCTTCTCGACGGACGAGTCGTGGTGGGCGAGCTTGAGCGAAGTGGTGTCCGAGCTCCGGGAGCTCGAGGACGGGGACGGCTCGATCGACCTGTCCCGCCACGACGCCGAAGCATGCCGGAGCCTCGTCCAGGCCGTGGCGGAGGCGATCGGCGTGGCGAGCGATCGCTTCCCCCACCAGCGTGGCTATCTCGAAGCGGTTGTCGAGGATCTCGAGCAGTGGGTGCGCGCCGGCTTCGTGAAGCCGGACTTCGCCAGGTCCCTCGCCGCCTTCCACCCGGAGCGGTCGCGCGCGGACGGGACCCGGTTCCTCGTCGTCTTCCCCATGTACACGCCGAACGCATCGCTCGAGACGCGCTTCGAGGCCCTCGTCGTGGAGGTTCCGTGGCCCGGCTGGATCGCGTCGTTGGAGAAGACGCACTTCGAGAACCCGAAGTTCGTCCCTGTGCACCTGCTCGACGCCACGGCCGGCTACGACGGCGAGTGCGCGGTCCTCTTCCCCGAGACGGTCAGCGCGTCGCCGCCCGCCCCGAACGACTTCGGCGCCATCTTCTGCGATCGCGAGGCGTCCCGCCTGCACAAGGTGGTGCGCGCCGCAACGCCCATCCTCGGGCTCGAGCTGCCACCCGAGGTGCAGGCGCTGTTCGCCTCGGAGGCGCTCTTGCGTGACACGTTCCTGCTCTGGGATCTCGTGCACGACCGGGCGCACAGCCACGGCGACCTTCCCTTCGATCCCTTCATGGTCCGCCAGCGGCTGCCATATTGGATGTACTCGCTCGAGGAGCTGCGCTGCGACCTGACGGCGTTCCACGAGGCCGGGCTTCTCGCGGCCCGCGAGCTGCCCTTCGCCCGCTACGTCCAGTACGCGGTCCTCTTCGACCGCATCCTGCGCTTTCCCGTCACTGGCTCGCGCGTGCGCAACTACGACGGTCTCGGCGGTCAGATCCTCTTCGGCTTCCTCCACCGTGAGGGCGTCGTCCGCTGGACGGACAACCAGTTGCGCGTCCGTTGGGAGCAGCTCGAGGTCGCGACCGAGCGCCTCCGCAAGGAGGTCGAGGAGCTCTACCGCGCCGGCATCGACATGACGCGTGTCTCGTACTGGTTGGCGGCGCACGACCTCGTCGCCAAGTACGTCAAGCCCAATCTCGCGTCGCGCTGGGTGAGCGAGCGGGGCGCCGCGATGGACGAGAGCGATCCGAGGGCTTGGATCGCGAAGGTCGACGACGACGAGTTCCCGCTCAGCATCTTCTACCGGAACCTGCGCCAGAAGCTCGTCGCGGCGGGCGCTCTCGCCAGCGCCTAGCGGCTCGTGGCGAGCTCGGCTCGAAGCGCGTCGACGAACGCGTCCACATCGGACTCGGTGGTGTCGAACGAGCACATCCACCGCACCTCTCCCGTGGCAGGGTTCCAGTCGTAGAAGCGGTAGTGCTCCCGGAGGCGGTCCGCGATGCCCGGCGGCACGATGGCGAAGACGGCATTGGCCTCGGTGGCGCGGGTGATCGTGACGCCGTCGAGCCTGTTCGCCGCGTCGCGCAGTCGAGCGGCCATCGCATTGGCGTGCTTTGCCGAGCGCAGCCAGAGGTCGGTCTCCAGAAGCGCGACGAGCTGGGCCGAGACGAAGCGCATCTTGGACGCGAGCTGCATGTTCATCTTGCGCAGGTACAGCATCCCGTGCGAGCTCTCGGGATTCAAGACGACCACCGCCTCGCCGAAGAGCAGGCCGTTCTTCGTGCCACCGAAAGAGAGGATGTCCACGCCGGCGTCCGTCGTGATCTCGCGCATCGCGACGCCGAGCGACGCGGCGGCGTTGGCGAGACGCGCACCGTCCATGTGCACTGCCATGCTGAGCGAATGGGCATGATCGCAGACGGCTCGCACCTCTTCGGCGCGATAGACGGTGCCGAGCTCGGTGCTCTCGGTGATCGACACGGCCAAGGGTTGCGCGCGGTGCTCGTCTCCCCAGCCCCAGGCCTGGCGGTCGATCAGCTCCGGGGTCAACTTGCCGTCCTCGGTGGGCACGGCGAGCAGCTTCAGCGAGCCGACGCGCTCGGGCGCACCGTTCTCGTCGGTGTTGATGTGCGCTGTCTCGGCGCAGACAACCGCTCCCCAGCGTGGCAGCAGTGACTGCAGTGAGAGCACGTTGGCGCCGGTGCCGTTGAAGACCGGGAAGGTCGTGGCGCGCTCGCCGAAGTGCTCGGACATGACCTCTCGAAGCCGCGCCGTGTAGTCGTCCTCGCCGTAGGAGATCTGGTGTCCGCCGTTGGCCTCGACGATGGCCGCGAGCACCTCAGGGTGGGTGCCGGCGTAGTTGTCCGAGGCGAAGGTGCGCATGTTGGGATCGTGCAGTCTCGACATGGCCCCACTCTCGCATCAGTCGTGCCGCCCGTACGAACTCGCGGAGCTCGCGCCGGTGGCCATCTGGCCCGGCTCTACTGTGGTCGCCGACCGCTCTGCTCCAGCCCGAGCAGGTACTGCTTTCGTTCCATCCCGCCCCCGTAGCCCGTGAGGCTCCCGTCCGCGCCGACGACGCGATGGCACGGCACGACGATGCTGATCGGGTTGCGGCCATTGGCGAGGCCGACGGCGCGCGAGGCCTTGGGTCGCCCGATCCGCCCGGCGAGCTCGCCGTACGAGATCGTCTCGCCGTAGGGGATGTCACGCAGCGCGAGCCAGACCTCCACCTGGAACGGGCTGCCGGACAGGGCTATCGGGAGGTCGAACTGCGTGCGCCCGCCGTCGAAGTACTCATGCAGCTGGCGCATGGCCTCGTCGAACGGAGCGGCATCGGGCTGGCCGAAGACCTCGTCGGAGGGAAGGTGACGCTGCCGCTCCATGAAGAGGCCCGAGAGGACGCCGTCGGTGGCCACGAGGGTCAGCGCGCCGATCGGGCTCGCAACGACGGTGTGCACTGTGCCGTGCTGGCCCGTGCTGCCGTGTGGGTCCGTGCTGCTGTGTTGATCCCCGGTGCCGAACTGGCCCGAGGTGCCGTGCGGCTGCGCCGCGCTTCGTGGGGGAGTACGTGCGGTCATCGGTCCTGGCTCTCCTTTTCGTGTGCTTGCTCGCTCGTCGCTCTCACGATGCGAAGGTGCTCGGCGACATAGGCGCGCCACGGGCGCCAGCAGTCGGCACGGCCGCTGAGCAGAGGGTGCTTCGTCGGCAACCCGAGCGCGAGTGCCCCGGAGCGGACTGCCGGATCCGCGGCGGCGAACGCGTCCGGGTCGCCGAGCGCGCGCATCGCGATCGTCTCCACCGTCTCGGCGCGAAGGCCTGGGAGCTCACCGAGGCGCGCACGCGCCTCGTTCCAGTCGCACCCCGGTCCGAGGTCGAGCCGGCCGGAGGCGAGCGCGTCGGCGAGCCCGACGACTGCGACGCCCCGCTCCCGGGCCAGTCCGAGCTCGCCTGGGTCGAGCTCGGCGAGGCGTTCGGGAGAGGGGAAGAGGTGCGTCAGGCCTCCGAACGAATCGGGGACGGCGCTCCCGTGGTCCCGGACGAGCTTGGCCGCGTCCGAGGCTGCCGACGATCTCGAGGCCTGCTGGCCGAGCACGGCGCGCACGGCGAGCTCGGAGGGGTCCACGGTGCGAGCGATGCGTGTCCCGGCGCGCGCGGCCACGAGCGGAGCGAGGACCTGGTCGGCGCTCAGGGCGGAGTCGATCGCAACGGGATCGGCGTCCAGGTCGAGAAGGCGGCGGCAGCGGCTGATCGCGATCGACAGGTCCCGTAGGTCGCTCAGGGCGAGCTCGCAACCGATGTGACCGGCCAGCGGTCGAAGCGTCGCGACGGCCGGTCCGTGCGGAAGGCGCATGGTGCGCCGGTATGCGCCCTCGCTCCACTCCTCCACACCGGGGACCGCGTAGGTCTCGAGGTACGTGAAGAGCCTCTCGGCACTCAAGGGCAACCGGTAGGCGAGACGTAGCGAGAGCGTGCCCGGGCCCTGCAGCCGGCCGTTCGGCGATGTGCGCCGCCTCAGCTCGCTCGGCGACAGCCCGAACACCTCGCGGACGGTGTCGTTGAACGTCCTGATGCTGGCGAAGCCGGCGGCGAAGGCGAGATCGCTCATCTTCATCGAGCTGGTCTCCACGAGCAGACGCGCCGTCTGGGCGCGTTGTGCACGCGCGAGTGCCAGCGGACCCGCGCCGAGCTCGGCGAGCAGCTGCCGTTCGAGCTGTCGGGCGCTGTAGCCGAGCCGAGTGGCGAGACCGTGCACGCCCTCTCGATCCACGATGCCGTCCCCGATGAGCCGCATAGCGCGTGCCACCACGTCAGCCCTGGCGTTCCACTCGGGCGATCCCGGGCTCGCGTCGGGGCGACAACGCCGACAGGCCCGATAGCCGGCCGACTGCGCAGCCGCAGCGCTCGGGTAGAAGGACATGTTTTGCGGCCTCGGCACGATGGCCGGACAGCTCGGCCGGCAGTAGATGCCGGTCGTGCGCACCGCGGTGAAGAACATCCCGTCGAACCTGGCGTCCTTGGACTGCACGGCCCGAAGGCAGATGGTGACGTCCTCGTGCATGGGCTAAGTATCGTCGGCGAGCGGGAGCGGATCTAGCGAGATTCCGACATCGCGGTCGGCCGCTACCATCGAGGTCGAGGAGGTGCCATGGCCGGTGCAGCGACGACGTCGTCTCAGGTCGCGAGCGGTCCGCTCGCCGATCTGGTCGGGGCCGGCATAGCGGTTCCCCTCGTGCAAGGTGGTGAGCTCGCCTACGTCAATCTCGACTACGCGGCGAGCGCTCCGAGCCTTACCCGCGTCGCCGAGCGTGTCGCGGCGGTGCTTCCCTGGTACTCGAGCGTGCACCGGGGTTCCGGCTATCTCTCCCTCGTGAGCACGTCGCTGTATGAGTCGGCGCGGGCGACGATCCATCGCTTCGTCGGTGCTCGACCGGACGATGTGGTCGTGTTCACGAGGAATACGACGGATTCTCTCAACCTCCTCGCGCGGTCGGTGCCCGACGGCGGCGAGGTCGTCTTCCTCGACATCGAGCACCATGCCGACCTGCTGCCGTGGCAGCGGCGTCAGCACAGGTGCGTGCGTGTGGCCGCGACCCTCGGCGAGACCCTCGAGAGGCTCGCCGATGCGCTCGACGATCGCCCAGCCGCGCTCGTGGCGGTGACTGGCGCGTCGAACGTCACCGGCGAGGTCGTCCCCGTGCGCGAGATCGTCGAGCTCGCGCACGCGAGGGGGGCTCGCGTGGCCCTCGACGCGGCGCAGTTGGCGCCACATCGCCGCATCGATCTCGCACGGCTGGGCGCCGACTACGTCGCCTTCTCGGGCCACAAGTGCTATGCGCCCTACGGCACGGGCGTCCTCGCCGGGCGCCGCGACTGGCTCGACGAGGCCCCCGCATACCTCGCCGGCGGCGGCGCGGTCGAGAGGGTCACCGTCGAGGAGACGATCTGGACGAGCGCTCCTCAGCGCCATGAGGGGGGCACGCCCAATCTGCTCGGCGCGGTGGCTCTCGCCGAGGCGAGCCTCGTGCTGGCGCCGTTGTTCGGTGGTGAGATCGAGGCCCACGAGCGCGCACTTCGCGAGCGGCTCGTCGCCGGCCTCGAGGACCTCGGTGGCGTTCGGGAGCTACGGATCTGGGGCGACAGCAGCGATGCGATCGGCGTCGTTGCATTCGACGTGGTGGGACATGACGCGGGGCTCGTCGCGGCGTACCTGGCATGCGAGCACGGCATCGGGGTGCGGGACGGACGCTTTTGTGCCCACCCGCTCCTCGAACGGCTGAACGCCGGGAAGGGCGCCCTTCGCGCGAGCTTCGGGCTCGGGTCGAGCCTCCACGACGTCGACCGTTTGCTCGGCGCTCTCGCCGAGTACCGGCGCGGACGATCGCGCCAGACCTACACCGCGCGTGACGGCGTCTTCACTCCGGACGGCGACCGGCGCCCCGTGCCGTTTCCCCAGGTCGACCTGGGGAGCCCCACGCTGGCGCCGCCCTGCAAGGGCTGAGCTCGGTCGGGCAGTCGCCGCATTCGGGAATATCCGCACCGGATGGCGAGTTCGATTAAGTGGCCGGGCGTTGTCAAGTAGCCCCGGGAGCAGTGGTTTCACTGAAGGAGGAGACATGACGTTTTTCGCCGTGTTCCTGTTCGTTGCATTTGCAGTCGTAGCCCTGACGTCTTTGGGCAGCCGCGTGTTCCGCCGCTACGGCGAGATCCGCACCGGGACGGCGATCTTCTGGGGAGTCAGCCTCGCGTGGCTGGCGAATCTCAACATGTGGACCTCGTGGCACATCACCAACCTCCGCTACGGATGGGTCGGTGTGACGCTGACAGGGATCGCGCTCGCCGGCACTGCGCTGGTGCTCCACGCCGCTGCTGGGACGATGAGCAGCCTCTACCGCAAGCTGGAGGACGAGGCCGAGCAGATCGAGCGGACCGAGCTGCGCCGGGTGGCCTGATCGAATCCTGTCGATTCGCCTGAAAGTACGGACTGAACGCTGAACGTACGAACTGAACGTACGCACTGAAGACAGGGACCGCAGTGCGCGCATGTCGGGCTCGAGCGGGAAGGGCGAGCCCGGGCGATGAGCCCGGGCTCGCTCAGTTCGTGGGTGTGACCTTGGTCAGCCCGATCGGCCGGTCGGGGTCGAGCCCGCGGGCGATGGAGAGGTGGTAGGCCAGCTGCTGTCCTCGAACGGTTGCCACGATCGAGTAGAGGGACTCGTGAAGGCCTTCGGGCATCGGCAAGGTGCTCGACGCATCGGGGGAGCACGTGGCGGCGGGGGCGTCGAGCTCGGCGAGTCGATCGGCGAGGAGGCGGCTGTCGTCCGCGGTCGGATCGCCCCCGTCCATGGTGAGCACCGGCAGGCCCGCATCCACCGCAGCGATCGGACCGTGGAGCAGGTCGGCGATCGAGATGCCTTCGGCGAGCACGCGGCAGGTCTCCTTGATCTTCAAGGCCGTCTCGAGAGCCGCCGCGTACTGCAGTCCCCGAGCGGTGACGAGCAGCCGGTCGTAGTGCGCCCAGCTCGCGGCGAGCGCGGCCGGCGAGCTCTCGTCCCCGAGCACCGTGTCGACGGCGCCGGGCAGGGAGTCGAGCGCTTCCGCACCGGCGAGGCCGTCCCCGAGCGCGGTTGCGACCACGAGGACGAGGGCCATCTCGGCAGTCACCGTCTTGGTCGCGGGGACGGCGATCTCCTTGCCGGCGTCCGTCGACAGCGCGAGGTCGCAGGCACCCGCAAGGGCACTCTCGTCGTCGTTGGTGATGGCGATGACCCGAGCGCCCGAGGCGCGTAGCTGCTTGCACGTGTCGATGATCTCCGGCGTCGCGCCTGACTGGCTGAGACCGACGGCGAGATAGCCGCTGAAGTCGACCGACGCCGCGTACCGCGTGTAGAGGCTCGGCGCGGCGAGCCCGGCTGGTCGCCCGGCAGCGATCTCTGCCGCGTAGCGTCCGAGGACCGCTGCGTTGTCCGACGAGCCGCGTCCGATGAACACGATGCCGTCGAGCCGGTCGGGCAGGAGGGCACGCACCTCGTCGCGCACCCTCGGGGCCCGCGCGGCGATCCGCTGCAGCACGGCCGGCTGCTCAGCCATCTCACGCTGCATCTGCGCACCGCTCACTCGCTCGACCTCCCAATGCCGTCTCAGGGCGGCTGTCCACTGGCAGGGCGACGATAGTACGGAGGTCGCTCCAGATTCGCAGTCGGCCAACGCCCGCGGCGCCGGCGCCGGGCGCGAGCTGGGCCGTGTCGGAACGGTACGCTCGACTGACCGTGGCCATCCTCGTCGATCTGCAGCAGGTATCGGCGCGCCGCTCCGACCGCGTGCTCTTCGAGGAACTGTCGTTGACGGTCTCCGACGGCGAGCGCGTCGGGGTCGTGGGCATCAACGGCACCGGCAAGTCCACGCTGTTGCGGCTCGTTGCCGGCGCCGATGCACCCGAGGCTGGGCAGGTGCTGCGCGGGCGCGGCGTGCGCGTCGGCTACCTCGACCAGGATCCCGTCCTCGCCCCCGGCCTCGTCCGTGATGCCGTGGGCCAGGGCTGGGAGGCCGAGGCGGCGCTCGAGCGGCTCGGCATGGGCTCGGCCGCCGGCGAGAACGTCGCGGCGCTCTCCGGCGGGCAGGCGAAGCGGGTGGCACTCGCCGCGGTCCTCGCGCGACCCGCCGAGCTGCTCGTGCTCGACGAGCCGACCAACCACCTCGACCTCGCAGCGGTGGCGTGGCTCGAGCAGCAGCTGCTCGCCTTCCGCGGGGGCATCGTGCTCGTGACACACGACCGTCACCTGCTCGACAGCGTCACGACCCGCATGCTCGAGCTGGACCGTGGCCGCCGCTACGTCCACGAGGGTGGCTACGCGTCCTACCTCGATGCGCGGGCCGAGCGAGAGGATCGGGCCGCATCGGCGGAATCCTCCCGGCGCAATCTGGCTCGGCGCGAGCTGGCCTGGCTGCGACGCGGCGCTCCGGCGCGCACCCGAAAGCCACGTGCCCGCATCGACGCGGCGGTTCGCGTGGTCGAGGGGCGTGCCGACGCGCCGGCGCGAGCCACTGACCTTGAGCTGGCCTTTGGCACGCCACGCCTCGGTGACAAGGTGATCGAGTGCGCCGGGGTCCGTTACGCCTACGGGGCAGGTGGTCCGCCGGTGCTGTCTGACGTCGACCTCGTGCTCGACGCTCGCGATCGTCTCGGGATCGTGGGCGCCAACGGCACCGGCAAGTCGACCCTGCTCGATCTGCTCGCGGGACGCAGGGCGCCCGACTCGGGCACCGTCGAGATCGGCCCGACGGTGCGCCTCGGCTACTACGACCAGCGCGGCGTGGACCTCGATCCGCATGCTCGCGTCCGCGAGGTCGTGGCCGGGCCGAGGCGCCTGCCGGGTGCGCCCGAGGACGTGGCGCTGATGGAGCGCTTTTGGTTCACGGGCGAGCTGCCCTTCGCCCGTGTCGCGACGCTGTCCGGAGGGGAGCGTCGCCGGCTCCAGCTGCTCCTCGTCCTTGTCGAGCGGCCGAACGTGCTGCTCCTCGACGAGCCGACCAACGACCTCGATCTCGACACGATGCGGGTGCTGGAGGACTTCTTCGAGCAGTGGCCCGGGGCGCTCGTCGTCGTGAGCCACGATCGCACTTTCCTGCAGCGGACGACGGAGCGCCTCGTCGCGCTGGAGACGGGCGGGATCCTGACACCGGTCGCCGGCGGTCTCGCCACCTGGGTCGCGCGCGCCGAGGCCGCCCGACCGGCCCGCACGCCCCGAGCGAGCGCGCCGCAAGCGTCGGGCCGCCAGGCGCCGAGCGCCGAGCGCCCGCGCTCGGCGAGCACGGTCGGCAGGCAGCTGCGCGACGTCGAGAAGGAGCTGGCACGGTTGCAGCGCCGGCGGGACCAGCTCGGTGAGTCGCTCACGAGCTCCGGGGACCACGTCGAGCTGGGGCGCCTCGGCACTGAGCTCGCCGCGGTGCAGTCCGCTTTGGGCGAGGTCGAGGAACGGTGGCTCGCCCTGGCCGAGGAGGCCGAGTCGGCGCGCCGGTGAACCGGAGCAGGCGCGACCGGCAACGTTCGGTTGCCCGCAAGCTCACCGCGGACGTAGAGGAGGGACGCGATATCCGCCCGATCTGCGTTGCTCGAGTCCCGCGGCATCCTTGGCGTTTGGCGCTGATGTTCGGTATTTCTCGACTGCCTCGACCCGGAAACGCGTAGGACGAGGGCACCGATGGTTGGGCCCCACAGCGGGTCCCGACATTCAGTGAGTTGACACTAACGTAAGGGCATGCTTACACTAAGTCCCGTGGATGCAGCCCTCAAGGCCCTGGCGGAGCCCCGGCGGCGGGAGATTCTCCGGCTGGTGTGGAATGACGAGCTTCCGGCGGCTCAGATCGCTGCCCGATTTCACGATGTCACCCGGTCGGCCGTCTCCCAACACCTCGCCGTTCTGCGGGAGGCCGCACTCGTGACCGAGCGCCGCGACGGGACCCGCCGTCTCTACCGGGCCGACCATGCCCAGATGGACCGACTCCGCCAGTTTCTCGACGAGTACTGGACGGGAAGTCTGCAACGACTACAGGACCTGGCCGAATCGGCCGAACGAGAGAAAGGAAAACACTGATGGCTGAACTGACTCGAGAGGTCGTCATCGATGCCACCGCGGCAACGATCTTCCCCTTCCTCACCGATCCGGCACAGCACGTCCGGTGGATGGGAACCGAGGCCGAGATAGATCCTCGGGTCGGTGGCGTGTATCGAGTACTGGCCCAGGGCAAACACCCGGGCGTCGGCGAATTCGTCGAGGTGGTACCCGATCGCAAGGTGGTGTTCACCTTCGGATGGGACGAACCCAACCATCCGATTCCCGCTCGCAGCACCGAGGTTGAGATCACCCTGACTCCCGATGGCGACAAGACGAGGGTCCGCCTCGTCCACAGAGGCCTGCCCGACGACGCCGTCACGGATCACACTGAGGGGTGGGACCACTACCTCGATCGACTGGCCGTCGTCTCCGCCGGAGGTGCAGTTGGGCCCGACGCGGCCGCTGAGGCCAGTTGAACGACCCCACCAGAGGCGTCACTCGGATGCTCAGGCCGCCCTATCGATAGCGCCCCGGCCATACGGGCCGACGCCCGGGCTGCGCGCCCCGGCATAGGAATCGAACCCCGTGCACCGGTTGGTAAGGATCCCGGTCCCTTCTGAAGTCGCTGGCCCGCCATCTTGAGCGGGAGCGGATCGTGAGGAAGCTCTTTCCGCGAAGAGCGTCGCAGGCGACTGTCGGCCGCGTCGGATTCGGCGCTCGTCCGTCGTCGATGCGGGCTGATCAACAGCACAAACGTCGCCGGTCGATGCACTACGCGCCCGGCGACACGACGCGGGCGGACCGGCGGCGCTTCACCGGGGCCGTGGGCGCCGCCCGTCGCGCTCGGCCGCCGCGGGCTTTCTCGACTCGTCGCTCGCGGCTCGAGCTTCGTGGCGTCGGGTGACCCCTTCCGTCTCTCGCTGGAGCTTCGAGAAGCTCTCCAGGCGTCGCTCGTCGAGCGCCCCGCGCGCTATTGCCGCGAGCACCGCGCAGCCGGGCTCGCGAGTGTGGCTGCAGTCGGAGAACCGGCATTTCTCGGCGTAGCCCAGGACGTCCGAGAACGTGGCGTCGAGGCCACCCTCATCCAGCCACAGCCCGAGTGATCGCACGCCCGGCGTGTCGATGATCGCTCCGCCCCCGGGCATCGCCACGAGCTCGCGCCACGACGTCGTGTGCCGGCCCTTACCGTCCCGGGCTCGTACGGCGCCGACGGGTAAGAGCTCGCCGCCGAGCAGCGCGTTGATCAGGCTCGACTTTCCGGCCCCCGACGAACCGACCAACGCTGCGGTCCTCCCGGGTCCGAGGTGGCTGAGCAGCTCGTCCAGGCCGGCCCCGCTACGAGTGGACACGGCGATGAGCGGCACACCCGGTCCGCCGGCCTCGAGCGCCTGGACGGCGGTAGTCGTGTCGCCGAGGTCGCACTTGGTCAGCAGCATCACGGGGGAGGCCCTGCTGTCCCAGGCGAGCGTGAGGAACCGCTCGAGGCGCGCGGGATCCAACTGCTGGTCGAGCGCTACCACGATCATGACCTCGTCGACGTTCGCGGCCAGGGTCTGGGGGGGCGCTCCGGCACGGCCGCTCCTGGTGAGCGCGGAACGGCGTTCGAGCACCGCACGCACCTCGTGGCGCTCGCCTTCCGCCCGGTCGAGGAGGACCCAGTCGCCTACGCACAGGGGGCCATGGCCGCCGTCGCTCGAGCGCACGGATCCGCTTTCGGTAACGACGCGCACCTCGGTCCGGTCGACACGCGCGACGCGACCGGCGATGCCGGCACCGCCGTGCGCGGACTTCAACTCCTCGAGGGCGGCCAGGTCCTCCCGGCTCGCGCCCCAATGGTCGAGCGCGAACCCAGGCACGCCTCGATCGTAGGCCTGGCCCACGCCAGAGCAGTTCGACAAGTGCGAACCTCTCCCTCAGCGACCGGTGTCACAACCTCTGATGGGCTCGTCAGGCGCCGACTACCGCCTTGCAGTCGTCGACCATCCCTCCGAGGGAGGCCAGCTCGACGGGATTGGAGAGCACCCGGTCGATGACATGGAGAGCCGCTCCGATCGCGGCGGCTTGAAAGCGGAGCGTCGACATCGCGACGAGCCGGTCGGGCTGCTCCCGGGCGACCATGACGCGCTCGCGCACGGCGCGATGGATGCTCGGCATGATCCACTCGGCGAAGTAAGGGAAGTAACCCCCGAGGATGATGATCTCGGGACTGAGCACGTTCACGATGTTCGCCGCGCCGAGGCCGATCCACGTCCCGAGGGAGTCCAGCGCATCGAGCACGAGCTGCTCGCCGGCTTTCGCTCGCTCGAGGACGGCCCGGATGCGCAGCTCCGGGCCGTGGAAGTCGCTCTCGGTCCCGAGCTGGCGGAGGAAGGCGTTCAGGCCGACGAGGGCCTCCCAGCAGCCCCGCCGGCCGCAGCCGCAGCGAGGGCCGTTCGGGTCGACGCACATGTGCCCGACCTCGCCGGCACGCCCTCCGTTGCCCGGGAGCGGCTTGCCACCGAGGAGGATCCCCCCGCCGATGCCGACCTCGCCGATGATGTAGACGAGGTTGGAGGTGCCGGCGAAAGGACCCGACCAGAACTCGGCGAGCGCGGCGAAATTGGCGTCGTTGTCGACGACGATCGGCGCGTCGATCCACGGGAGCGCCTTGCGGACCATGGCGCCGAGCGGCACGTCCTTCCAGTGCAGGTTGGGCGCTTCGATGATGATGCTTTGCGAGGCGTCGACCACACCCGGAATCGCCACGCCCACGCCCACGAGGCGGGCCGCGGATCGATCCCCGGTGAGGGCCTCGTCGATGGTCTGCTCGCAGAGCTCAGCGAGAAGCGACACGCTGGACTCGGGACCGAGCCCAGCTGCGTCCACGGCACGCCGCCGCCTTGCCCGCTCCGCTCCCGACAGGTCGCGGACAACTGCGGTCACCGAGTCCACGTTGAGCTCGGTGCCGACGGCGAGGACGTGGCGACCGTTGAGCTCGAGCCCGGTCCCTGGGCGCCCCAGCTGGCCAGCGACCCGTCCGGTCTCTCGCACCAGCCCGAGCTCGATGAGCTCGCCGATGAGGCGGGACACGGTGGCGCGAGTGAGGCCGGTATCGGCGGCGATCTCGGCTCGGGACGCAGTTCTCGCTTTCGACAGGCGTCTGAGCACGACCTCGAGGTTGTTGCGCCGGACCTCGCCCACGTCCGCCCGCTGCGGGATCATGCGCGCGCGGCCTTCACGACGTCCGAGTATTCCACGAGCCGAGGTGGTCCCGTAAACCGATTACTGTGCACCGTCGCCGTACCGTGAACCATCGTCGACCCGTTTCGTAGCTGTCGATGACACAACTATTGACACCTGGGTCCAGAGTATGCTTCGATCCGAAACAAACAAGTAGCGTGCAGCCTGCCGCCGAGACGGTGCGGTCAGACGGAGCATGCGCTCGATTGGAGGGGGTCGGTCGTCCGTCTAGGACTTTTTCGCGCGTAGCGCCGTCGGGTGAGCTGTCCATACCAAGCCCTTCGGTCCAGCTCGTGACTCGTCCGACGAGTGGCCGTGCCGTCTCCTCAATTGCAGCACCCACACATAGGCATCACCAAACACCCTGGGGGGGAAACTTGAAGCACTCCAAGATAGTGAAGCGCGCCAGTTGCATCTCCGCAGCAGCCATCACCTCGGCCGGACTGGCCGCGGGGATGCTCGGAACGGCTGATGCGGCGACCGCGCCCCCGACGGCAACGTCGTTCACCAACACCTTCGCGGCGATGGCCGCTCTAGCGCCGATCGCCGCACAGGCCAAGGGCAAGGTTGCGTTCCTCCTGCCTGACACCCAGTCGTCGGTGCGCTGGGCGGACTTCGACGCCCCGTACATCACGAGGGCGCTGAAGACCGCAGGCCTCCCGGCGAGCGACATCATCGTCGAGAACGCCCAGGGCAGCGACACGACTCAGCTCACCCAGGCCGAGGCTGCGATCACCGCCGGCGCGAAGGTCATCGCCCTGACGTCGCTCGACTCGACGACGGGCGCGGCGATCGAGGCCAAGGCCAAGGCTGCAGGCGTTGCGACGATCGACTACGACCGGCTCAACCTCGGTGGCTCTGCCAACGTCTACGTGAGCTTCAACAACGTCAAGGTCGGCGTCCTTCAGGGCCAGGGTCTCGTCTCGTGCATCGCCAAGTGGCACGTGAAGAAGCCTCAGGTCTTCGAGCTCGACGGCTCGCCGACGGACAACAACGCGACGCTGTTCGCGCAGGGCTACAACTCCGTGCTCAACCCGCTCTACAAGGCCGGCAGGCTCAAGAAGGTCGCCGAGCAGGCCGTGCCGAACTGGGACAACCTGAAGGGTCTCACGATCTTCCAGCAGTCGCTGACGCGTCACCCGAACATCAACTCGGTCCTCGTCGCCAACGACGGCCTTGACGAGTCGGTGGTGTCGGTGCTGAAGATCGACAAGGTCCCGCCCTTCACCGTCCCCACGACGGGGCAGGACGGCACGCTCCAGGGCATGCAGAACATCCTGCAGGGCTACCAGTGTGGCTCGGTCTACAAGCCGATCTACGAGGAGGCCGAGGCGGCGTCCGCCGCGGCGCTCTACCTCGACGCCGGAATGTCCGTCCCCTCGTCGCTGATCAACGGGGCAACGAACAACAAGGTGTCGAACGTCCCGTCGATCCTCGAGGTCCCCGAGTGGGTCACCGCTGCGAACATGGGCGCAACGGTCGTCAAGGACAAGTTCCTTACGGCCTCTTCCATCTGCAGCGGCTTTGCCAAACAGTGCAAGACGTACCACGTCTGATCTAGCAACGGTCAGTTGAAGGCGGCCACTGGGCTGCGCTCCCTCACGAGGGGGGCGCGGTCCGGTGGCCGCATCACCGTGTAGAAGGCAAGGAACTCAGGAGATCGTGGACGGCATCGAAAGCGAGCAGGTGGTAGCAGCGGACGCGCAGGCGTCTGGTGGCGGTGGGGCAGGAAGTCGGACGCCGCTTCTCGAGCTGCGCAAGATGTCCAAGCAGTTCGGCCCGGTGCAGGCCCTGTCCGAGATCGACCTCAAGGTCTATCCCGGAGAAGTCACGGCGGTCGTCGGCGACAACGGCGCCGGCAAATCCGTCACGTTGAAGACGATCTCAGGCATCCACCCGCCCGACGGGGGCGAGATCCTCTGGCAGGGCAAGCCCGTCCACATCCGCACGCCGAAGGACGCCTCCGCTCTCGGCATCGAGACCGTTTACCAGGACCTCGCGCTCTGCGGAAATCTCGACGTCGTGCAGAACATGTTCCTCGGGCGGGAGCGCACGCGCAACCACCTGCTCGACGAGAACTCCATGGAGAGCGCGGCCGCCGCGACGCTGTCGAGCCTCTCGGTGACGACGCTGCGCTCGGTGCGCCAGTCGGTTGCTTCGCTGTCCGGTGGGCAACGCCAAGCGGTGGCGGTCGCCAAGGCGGTCATGTGGAACTCGAAGCTCGTCATTATGGACGAGCCCACGGCGGCGCTCGGCGTCGCCCAGACGGCGATGGTCCTCGAGCTCACCCGCCGGCTCGCGTCGCGGGGACTCGGCGTCATCTTCGTCTCCCACAACTTCAACGACGTCTTCGAGGTGGCCGACCAGATCGCGGTGCTCTACCTCGGCCGGCTCGTCGCGTCGCTTCCGGCCAAGGGCCTCGACCGGCAAGTCGTCGTCGATTACGTCACGTCCGGCGCGTCCTCGCGCAACGGATCTCAACTCGCACACGCGGACGGAGCCTGAGGTGGCTGAAGACACAGCAGTAGAGAAGGACCAGCCCCTCGCCGATCTCGAGCCGATGCTTCCGGCCGACGGTGGGCGTCCCGACAGCGCGAGCTTTGCCTCGGGCGGCGTCATCGCCTTCGGCGACTACGCCCGTAGCTACGTCGCCAAGGTGCGAAGCGGTGACAGCGGACTGCTGCCCGTCGTCATCGGGCTCATCGTCATCGCCGCGGCTTTCCAGATCTCGAACTCCCACTTCCTCACGGCGCTCAACCTCGTCAACCTGCTCGAGCAGGGCTCGATCTTCATGCTGCTCGCGCTCGGAGTGATCTTCGTCCTCGTCATCGGTGAGATCGACCTCTCCGTCGGCTACGTGGCAGGCCTCGGCGGCATCATCGCCGGAAAGATGCTCACCGGGGCACACCCCTGGCCCACCTGGATGGCGATCATCGTGCCGATCATCGCCTGTGGCGCGATCGGCTTCCTGCAGGGCAGCCTGATCACGAGGATCGGCTTGCCGTCGTTCATCGTCACCCTCGCCGGCTTCCTGGGCTGGAACGGCGTCATGCTGATCATCCTGGGCAACGGTGGGACGATCCCTATCAACAACAACGTGTTCGACGACTTCGCGAACGCCAACCTCAGCGTGACCGTGGGGTGGGTGCTCATTGCCGCCCTCGTCGTCCTCTATGCCGCGATGCTCTGGCAGAAGGACGGCCGACGCCGCAAGAGCGGGCTCGTCGCCCCGCCGGTCGGCCTCACGATCTTGAAGATCGTGGTCGTGGCGCTGGCAGGGATCGCACTGGCCCTCATCTGCAACACCAACCGGAGCCAGATCGCGATCGCGTCGATTCAGGGCATCCCGTGGGTCGTGTTCGTCGTGCTCGCGATGTTGCTGCTGTGCACCTTCATCCTCACCCGCACCCGCTTGGGCCGGTACATGTACGCAATCGGTGGGAACACCGAAGCTGCCCGACGCGCCGGCGTGAACACCGCGCTGATTCGCACCCTGTCGTTCACCCTCTGCTCGGCCATGGGTGGCGTCGCCGGCATCATCTACGCCGGCCAGCTTCGCGGTGTGTCGACGAACGTCGACGGCGGTCAGCTCGTGCTCTACGCGATCGCAGCGGCCGTGATCGGTGGCACCAGCCTGTTCGGTGGACGCGGCAAGGCGGTCCATGCCGTCATCGGTGGGCTCGTCGTCGCGAGCATCGCGAACGGTATGGGACTGCTCGAGCTGAGCGCCGCGTCGGAGTACGTCGTGACCGGCCTCGTGCTGCTCGCCGCGGTGACCGTCGACGCCCTCACCCACCGCAGGGCCTCCGCGACCTGATCGCCCGTGAGGCCGGTCGTCGCGCGCCGGTCGGAGGCCACGGCGAGGCTTCGTCCCCGGCTCGCTGGCATACTCACCGTCATGACGACGAACAGTTGCTCGTTCGTGGCGACGCGGGCTAGTCGCTGAGCCGTGGACACTGACGCCCTTCGGAGCTCAATCGCGAGGCGTGACGCGCTTCTCGCGGCGGCATCGGAGCGAGCCCGCCGCTACCTCTCAGGCGTGGCCGACCGAAGCGTCGCACCGGCCCAAGAGGCCGTCTCGGGACTCGGCCGCCTCGATTTCGAGCTCCCGGATGCGGGCATCGATCCGTTCGAGGTTCTCGGCCTGCTCGACGAGGTGGGCTCGCCAGCCACGGTTGCGACTGCAGGGCCGAGGTACTTCGGCTTCGTGATCGGCGGCACGCACCCGGTGGCCGTGGCCTCGGCGTGGCTCCTCGCCGCCTGGGATCAGAACGCTGCGCTGGCCGTGATGTCACCGGTCGCGGGTCGCCTCGAGAGCGTCGCTCTGCGCTGGATAGTGGAGCTGCTCGGGCTGCCCGCAGCTACGGCCGGAGCTTTCGTATCGGGCGCGACCATGGCGAACGCGACCTGCCTCGCCGCGGCACGCGACGCCGTGCTCAGCCGCAGCGGCTGGGACGCCGCCGCTCTCGGCCTGGTCGGTGCGCCGCCGGTCACCGTGGTCGTCGGCGGCGAGGCACACACGACCGTCCACAAGGCGCTCGGCCTCGTAGGTCTCGGCCGTGACCGCGCACTGCGGCTGGCCGTCGACGAGCAGGGTCGCATCCGCCCGGACGACCTGCCCGAGCTTTCCGGCCCCGCGATCGTCTGTTTCCAGGCCGGCAACGTGAACAGTGGTGCCAGCGATCCCTTCGTGCCGCTCATCGCCTGGGCGCGAGAGCAGGGCGCGTGGGTGCACGTCGACGGCGCGTTCGGCCTCTGGGCTGCGGCGTGCCCGGACCTTGCCCCAGAGGTCGCCGGAGTCGAGGGCGCGGACTCGTGGGCGACGGATGCGCACAAGTGGCTGAACACTACGTACGACTGCGGGATCGCGCTCGTTCGCGACCGTGATTCCCTGCGCCAGGCGATGCGGGCCGATGCGGCGTACCTCCCGCCGAGCGACGATCGGGATCCGATGCACTTCACGCCGCAATCGTCGCAACGCGCTCGAGGCGCCGAGGTCTGGGCAGTGCTCGCCGGTCTCGGACGATCGGGCCTGGCCGATCTCGTGCGGCGGACGGTCCGACTGGCCCAGCGCTTCGCGGAGGGCGCGCGAGCCGGTGGATTCGACGTGCTCAACGATGTCGTCCTCAACCAGGTCGTCCTCGCCATCGGCGACGACACCAGGACAGACGCCGTTGTCGCAGCGGTGCAGCGCGAGGGGACGTGCTGGTGCGGGCCGACACTGTGGCACGGACGGCGCGCGATCCGGATCAGCGTCAGCTGTTGGGCGACCATGGACGCCGACGTCGATCTCAGCGTCGAAGCGCTGATCGCCGCAGCGCGTGCGGGGTGATCGCCGCCGCGCGCGATCCGGGCGACACGACGCTCGACACCCGTCAGTCGGCACCGTTCCAGGCGCCGTGCTCGGACAGCCACCTCGTGGCGGCACTGGTACGGTCGTGGACACCGAGCTTCGGGTAGAGGTGCTCGAGGTGCTTGTGGACGGTACGGATGCTCACGTTGAGCGCCCGGGCGATGTCCGGCGTGGACCGAGCCGCGGCGACGAGCTCGAGGACCTGGCGCTCGCGGCAGGTGAGCCCGGCGGCCGAGAGCGGCGGCACTTCGCCGAGTCTGCGTTCGTCGACGACGATGACCCGCTGGCCCCGCTCGGCGGGCAACAGCACGCGCGCGTAGAGCCGTGCCCGGTCACCGCCGAGTGCGACCGGTCCGCACCGCGACGGCGAGCCATCGGCCAAGGCGGCCAGCCGGTGCGGCAGGTGCTGGCCGCTGCCTGGGTGGAAGCCGAGGTGCGTGCCGAGCATGCGCTGGGCTGTGGGGCTCGCGGTGACGAGTCGCCCGTCGGAGCCGACGACGAGGACGCCCCGGCGCTCGTCCTCGAGCGCGCGGTCCATCGCATCGAGCAACGCGGCGTTCTGCTGGGCGGCCGTTAGGGACTGGAAGCACGCCACGATCTGGGTACGGGCAAGGTCGAGCACTTCCCGGTCACGGGTCGTGAAGTCGTGCGCGGACCTGTTGAGCGCGACGCCGACGATGAGGCCGGGGGCGCAGGACAAGGTGATCGCGATCTGGTGCTCGACCTTCGCGGCACGGAAGAACGTGGAGTAGAGGTCGGTGCGGTGGAGCTCGCAGCGGTACAGGAAGTCCGAGAGGGTGTGCGCACGGCCGTCGCCCGTCCGGCGGCTGTAGGTGACGATTGGGTGCTGGGAGACGTAGCGCACGAAGTCGGCGGGGTCGGTGTCGTCGAGCGCCCCGGGCGGGTCGACCGTCCAGAAGGTCCGCCGGCGTCGCACGTCGATCTCGTTGTAGGTGATGCTGTCGGCCGGCACCAGCTTGCGGAGGGGACCGAGCAGCGCCTCGCCGAAGCGATCCCGGTCGTCGAGTGAACCCAATGTGGCGGCCAGCTCGAGCAGTGCGGCGAG
>JAODBO010000064.1 GCA_025464005.1 Acidimicrobiaceae bacterium
CCAGAGTGCGGTACTTCATGACTTCCCCCTTCGGTAAGTGTCCGGTGAGCGTTCCGCTTCCGGGGCCCGCTGTTGGACGCCGACCAGACCCGGCGCATAGTGGCTCTGCCGATTGACGGGTCGCGGCCGGCGCTGGTGCACGCTGCCCGGCGGGAAGGAAGCAACGTCCTGGCGCCGGGAACCCGAGCCGACGACAGACTCGTCGTCACTGGACACTGAGCCCCGGCCTATTCGGACGGTGCGGAGGAAACCGTCCGTAGCTGCTCGTCGTCGAAGACGATCTCGACGAGCGGGCTACGCGCGAACCAGTCGTCGAAGCTCTGGCGCTGGCTGACCCGCGCTGCGATCTCAGGCCGGTTTTGCAGGTCGAGGACAGCGGTGATCACTCGGCGCCGTGTCGGCTCGTCGACCGGCGCCGCGGTCGCGGGCAGGTCGGCCGTGACACCATGCTTGAGATGCACGGTGAACCGCGGATGGGCGCGTACGTTCGCGTACCAACTGCGGGGGCCGGGCACGCCGGTCAGGTACCAGCGACCGTCGACGCGGTGGAACCAGACCTCGATGCGGCGCGGGATGCCGCTGCGCCTGCCGAGTGTCGTGATGTCGATCGTGTGCTCGGCCCCGGAGGAGTCCGGCCCTATGTCGAGGGCGCGGGTGACGGCGTCCTCCACGGTCACAGTCCGGTCTTCCGCTCGGCATCGACACGCGCGTCGTCGTTATCGATTCCGGTACGGCCCGGCGTGCGATGCTCCATACTTCTTTCCTCGGATGCGTTCGGTGCGTGGTCGGCGGGCTTCATCACCGTCCTCTTGCTTGTGGCGACTGTCCCGGAATTCATGGCGCGTTCCGATACCTCCATGAGACCAGCGGCCCGAGCATCCGGCCAGCAAGATCCTCTCGCGTCGTTGCACAATCCTCTTCGATTAGGCGATTTTCACGGCAGTGCCGCGGCTGCGGGACCGAATCCCCCGCGCATGCGCTCTGCATCGAGGCTCGGTGGAGCACCGAACTGGCGCCGGTACTCCCGGCTGAACTGGGACGGACTGTCGTAGCCGACGCGGTGGCCGACGCCGGTGATGTCGTTCGGGCGGTTCGCCAGCAGCAATCTCGCCGCCTGCAGCCGGATGTGCTTCTGAAACTGGATCGGGGTCATTCCCGTCACCGTCTGGAAGTTCCGGTGGAAAGCGGAGACACTCATCCCCGAGAGTTGTGCCACGTCCTCGACCCGGAACGGCCGGGTGTAGTTCTCCCGGATCCACTGGACCGCCCGCGTGATGTGGTTCAGGCTGCTGTCCGCGAGGCCGAGCTGACGGACGACGTCGCCTTGTTCCCCGGTCATCAGCCGCCAGAGGATCTCGCGCTTGAACAACGGGGTCAGTGTCTTCCGGTCCCGTGGCCGGTCGAGCAGGCGCAGCAGCCGCACGATGGCGTCGAGCAGCTCGTCCGGGGCATCACTGACCGCGATTCCCGGGCGTGGCGTGCCGGGGGATCGCGGCAGGTCTCCCGGCCCGGCCTGCAGCAGCAGCTCGGCGATGGCGGCAGGCTCCAGGGTCATCCCGAAACCGAGCGTGGGGTGGCCCGGGGTGGCATCGATGACATGTCCCGTCACCGGGAGGTCGACCGAGGCGACGAGGTACTGACCAGCGCGGTAGTCATAGACGTGCTCTCCCAGCGCGAGACGCTTGCCACCCCGGGCGATGACCGCCAGCACCGTGCCGGACATCGCGGACTCCGGAGCAACGGCGTGGTCGGTCTTGCAGATCCGGACACCGTCGATGGCGGTGCTCAGATCGGGACGAGCGTGGCTGTCCAGTACGTCGCGAAGCTCGTCCAGAGACATGTCACGATTGCACCACAGAACTCGCGGCGATCGCCCGACAGCGAGAGGATCGTGCAAGGACTCGGGAGTTTCGTGAAAGCGTCCGCTGGCCCTGCGGGTCCGAGATGGAGCTGCGGCCGCTTCGGCCGCCGCAGCGGCCGGGATTTTCGCCCGAGGGCAGCACGCCGGGCCGAGCCACCCGATCTTCATGGAACGTTGGTTACCGCTGAAAGAACCATCGCGAAGAGACAGCGACCAGCTCCGCCGTGCGAGGTGTGACTGTGCCCATGAGCGACCCGTGGATAGCCAGGCCAGACGGCTGCTGCGGATGCATTGGAAGCTCTAAAGGGCTAATCGGACCACCGCCGGGAACCAGGTGCCCGACGACCGTTCGTGGCCACCCTCAGGGAAGGACTCAGTCCTGCGCGGTGTCCGGTAGGGGTGCTAACCGAGCGGGACGTGCCAAGCCATCTCGGTCCCTCCGGCTGTCCGGCCGGACAGGGTGAAGGTTCCCCCGAGAAGCTCGGCACGCTCGGCGATGTTGGGAAGGCCTCGGCCCGGTGAGTGCGTGCCCACATCCGTGCCGACGCCGTCGTCGGTCACTCGTAGGTGCACCGCGTCGTCGACCGACAGCTCCACCTGGACGGTATGGGCGCGAGCGTGGCGTGCGACGTTGGAGAGCGCCTCGCGAAGCGTCGCGAGCAGCTCGGTTGCGACCGAAGTGCCGACCCTGCGGTCGATGGCGCCGACGAAGCGCACCTCGGGCTCGAAGCCGAGAGTCCGGGCGGCCTCGGCGCACGTCTCGAGCACGAGCGCGCGCACACCCCGTTCGGCGGTCGGAGGAGGGTCGAGCGCGAAGATCGTCGTGCGGACCTGTCGGATCGTGTCGTCGAGCTCCCTGACGGCGTCCTCGACACGTGAACGAAGCTCGGGATCCTGGACGAGGGGCAACGCCGACTGCAGCGCCAGACCGGTGGCGAACAGGCGCTGGATGACCGTGTCGTGGAGGTCTCGGGCGATGCGCTCGCGGTCCGCCGCGAGGCTCAGCTCGCCGAGGCGAGCGTGCAGGCGTGCGTTGTCCACGGCGATGCCGACGACCCCAGCAAGCGCGACGACGATGTCTTCGTCCGACTCGGAGAATTCGCTCTCGCCGCGCTTCTCGGTCACGTAGAGATTGCCGT
Organism: Acidimicrobiaceae bacterium; assembly: GCA_025464005.1. Taxonomy (GTDB): domain Bacteria; phylum Actinomycetota; class Acidimicrobiia; order Acidimicrobiales; family Bog-793; genus RYN-46. The sequence goes on from JAODBO010000064.1 coordinate 3,001, forward strand.
AGACCTCGCCGCGGATCCGCAGCGGCGCGCCGATGAACGAGCGCATCGGCGGATGAGAGGGAGGAAAGCCGATCGAGTCGGGATGGGCCGACAGATCGGCTAGGCGCAGCGGTGTCGGCTCGACGATCAGCAGGCCCAGGATCCCGGCCCCTTCGGGGAGGTGGCCGATCGCCGCGGCCGTGGCGTCGTCCATGCCGACGTGGACGAACTGGGCAAGACCCTTGCCGGAGGGGTCGAGGATGCCGAGCGCGCCATAGCGTGCGCCGGTGAGCGAGCACGCGGCCTTGGCGATGCGGTGTAGCACCCCCGGTAGCTCGAGATCCGACTCGATGGCGAGCACTGCACCGAGCAGTGCCTGGAGCTGGTCGGGGTCGCGAATCCCGTGGTACGGCACGCCGCCATCATTTCACGCCGGACGCTTCGCAGGCTCAGCCGCATCAGTCGTGCAGACTGGGAGTATGGCTGTGCGCGTGTTCCTGCTCGACGACCACCAGATCGTGCGCGAGGGCATTCGCCGCGTGCTCGAGGCCGACGCCGATCTCGTCGTCGTCGGCGAGGCTGGCACGGCGGCCGAGGCCCTGGCTCGGATCCCGCCGACCGGGCCCGACGTTGCGATCCTCGACGTACGACTCCCCGACGGCAACGGAATCGAGGTGTGCAGGGAGATCCGCTCCCGCCATCCTGAGGTGGCCTGCATCATCCTCACCTCGTTCGCGGACGACGAGGCGCTCGCCCAGGCTGTGATCGCAGGTGCTGCGGGATATGTGCTCAAGCAGATCCAGGGCAACGACCTCGTGGCATCGGTGCGGGCGGTCGCCTCGGGAGAGACGCTCGTCGACGACGCCACGACCCGTCGCGTCCTCGACGAGCTGCGCCGGGCGCACGCGGCGAACGAGGGCGCTGAGAACCTCACCACCCGGGAGCGGGAGATCCTCGAGCTGATCGCGGACGGAAAGACGAATCGCCAGATCGGCGCCGAGCTGTACCTTGCGGAGAAGACGGTGAAGAACTACGTCTCGAACCTGCTTGCCAAGCTCGGCATGGGCCGGCGCTCCGAAGCAGCTGCCTATGCCGCCCGGCTGGCAGAGCGGCGCGCGCAATCGGCTCGCTGGGAGCAGTAGGGGCCGAGAGGACCTACACCGACTAGGCGAGCGCACGCGCCTTTGGGGCGATACGTCCGTTAGGCCCTGTTCCGGTCCCTCCGGCGCTGCAAATGTTGCGCTAGAGGAGGTGCACCGTGAGCACGAACCAATTCTCGGACCAGATCGATGGGTCAGCGGCGCTTGACCGACCGGCCCCGCTCATAGTGGTCGGCGTGGACGGTTCCGACCAGTCGTCGGCAGCGCTGACCTGGGCGGCAGAGGAGGCACGCCTACGAGGTGGCACGCTGAAAGTGGTGCATGCCTGGAACGTCCCGACGGTGGAATATGCCAGCTACATCCCCACCGCCTTCGCGGATCTGGGCGACGCCGCATCGATCGAGCTCGACGCCCAGATCGCCGAGGTGCTCGGCCCCGACCCGGACGTGCCGCTCGAACGGGAGGTCCGAGAGGGCCCTCCGGCCCAGGCGATCCTGGACGCCGCAAAGGACGCCTCGCTCCTGGTCGTCGGATCGCGCGGCAGGGGTGGGTTCGCCGGGCTGTTGCTCGGCTCGGTGAGCACGCAGGTGACCCACCATGCGCACTGCCCCGTGACGGTCGTGAGGACGTGAGGTTCGGAATCCGGCTGCAGGCGGGCGCATCCGCGCTCGTCTCGCCTATCGGAGGACTAAGCGGATGTTCATTCAGGACTTCCAGATAATCGAGCGGCGCTACGACGAGCTCGTCGTCGCGCTCACCGCCAAAGCGCAGGCGTTGCTCGGCGATGCGCTCGACACTGCCCGATTCGAAGGAGAGCGCCTCCGCGTCAAGGTCGGCCCTCCGGGATGGCCGGCGCTCGTTGGCAAAACGGTGAAGATCCGCCCCGGTCGTTTGCGGGCCCACGGTGACGGCGTTCTGCTCGCGTTCTCCTGGGAGGCGCACGGCGGCGCCTCGCTGTTCCCCCGGCTCGACGCCGACCTGGCAGTGGCGCCGCTCGGCATGGGCCAGACCCAGATCGTGCTGCGGGCTCGCTACGAGCCGCCAGGCGGAGCGCTCGGGCGCAATGTCGACCGGTTACTGCTGCATCGCGTCGCCGAATCGACGTTGCGGGCCTTCCTCGAGCGCCTGTGCTCCGGCCTGGACGGCCGGGAAGCATCGCCGCGCGCCGCCGGCCGGCCTGAGCCCCGCCCGTGCTGAAGCACTCCGCGGCCGCGCCCACGGAGTGCTTCACGGCCGAGGTGCCAACGGCCGCCTGTGGAACAGTTTCCCGAGGATCTCGCCTCAGAGGCGCTTTCCCCGTTGCCGGGAGCGCCGACGTGGCGGCGCCATCCAGCAGGCGCCCTCGCAGCTGCGTCCTCGAACTCGACCATTCGCTGTCTCGGAGACGTCAGATCCCGGTGTGCTCGGCTCGCACCGGGTTGGGATCGGGCACGTGGGGCATGAGCGCGTTCGCCGGGATGGTGCCAAGACGACCGGCTTGGAAGTCGTCGAGCGCTTGCATGATCTCGTCCCGGGTGTTCATGACGAACGGCCCGTAGTGCTCGACGGGCTCTCGAATGGGTTGGCCCCCCAGTACGAGGACCTCGAGGTTGACGCTGCGGGGGTCCTGGCGGTCGACGCCCTCGACGCGCATCCAGTCGCCGGGGCCGAACGCCACCAGCTGGCCCATCTGCACCGGCCGCCTCTCACTGCCTACGAGACCAGAGCCGGCGAGCACGTAGGCGAGACCGTTGAAGCTCGGGTTCCAGGCGAGCTCGAGCAGCGCCCCCGGCGACACCGAGGCATGCATGAGGGCCATCGGGGTGTGCGTAGATCCCGGACCTCGGTGACCGGCGACCTCGCCGGCGATGATCCTCACCAGCGAGCCTCCATCAACCGAGGATACGACCACCATCTGGCCGGCCTCGATGCCCTGGTAGGCGGGAGGAGTCATCTTCTCCTTGGCCGGCAGGTTCACCCAGAGCTGAATGCCGTGGAACAGGCCACCTGAGACCACGAGCTCCTCGGGAGGCGTTTCGATGTGCAGGATGCCGCCCCCCGCCGTCATCCACTGGGTGTCCCCGTTGGTGATGAGACCACCGCCGCCATTCGAGTCCTGGTGGGCGAAGGTGCCGTCGATCATGTAGGTCACCGTCTCGAACCCGCGGTGCGGGTGCCAGGGGGTTCCCTTCGGCTCGCCGGGCGCATAGTCGACCTCGCCCATCTGGTCCATGTGGACGAAGGGATCCAGGTCCCGAAGGTTCATCCCAGCAAAGGCACGCCGCACCGGGAAGCCTTCCCCCTCGAAGGCGCTCGGGGCTGTCGTCACCGACACCACCGGACGTTCGATCGCTTCGTGAATGTCGGGAGCGGTGAGTTTGGGCAGGCGGGACCAATCGTCGGGTGTCACGGTGGGCATGGGCTTCTCCCTTCGCTACGTCATGGTCCATCATGGCAAAGTGCCCCGCGAACTGGACGGCGCGGGCCGGACCCGAGGCCGCCGAGCTGGAGATCTCATTCACGGCTCGTGATCGCCTCGGCCTCTACTCCTCGCGGGTCGCCGTCCGCGTCACGAATGACGCGGATCGCCCCGAAGTGTGCCGCATGGAGAATCGGGAGAAGCGCGTCCGGTTGGTCGCCGCCGACTTCGGCGAGCACGTGTGCGCCGACTCTGAGCCACTCGCGGGCCTCGCTCACGGCTCGCCGCACCACGACGAGGCCGTCGTCGCCCCCGTCGAGGGCCGTGGTGGGCTCGAAGGCGCGCACGTCGCGAGGCAAGTAGGCGAGCTCGTGGGTCGGCACATAGGGAAGCACGGCGACGACGACGTCGACGGTCCCCTTCCACGACACGGGTACGCCGTGGAAGAGATCGCCTTCGACGACCGTCACGCCGTTACTCCGCGCGCACCGTGCTGCGACAGGGTCGCGCTCGGTACCGAGCACCGACGCGCCTGGCCGACGGTCGAGGAGCACCGACGCGATCGCTCCGCTCCCGGTTCCGAGATCGATCGCCCGGCCATCCGGCGGGAGAAGCTCTGCTGCACGCTCGGCCAGCGGCTCGCTCTGCCACCGCGGGACGAAGACGCTCGGAGCGACCACGATCGACAGTCCGCAGAACTTTGTCGTGCCAGTGATCCAGGCGATCGGCTCGCCGGTCGATCGTCGCTCCACGAGGCCGGCCAGCATCTCGTCGTCGCCCCGAGCGGCTGCGGCGAGCTCCGCCGCCTCTTCCTCAGGCGCCACGAACCCCGCTGCGGCGAGACGGCGCGTCGCGTCTGCCAGTGCGTTTGTCGGCCGTCCGGGCACGGCCCGATTGAAGCACGTATTCAGTCGTAGAAGCCGTCGAAGGACCCGCCGATGTCGCGTTGGACCGGCGGATCGAGGATCTCGGCCTCGGCGTCGCTAACCTCAGCGATATAGAACGGCGTGGAGCGGATGGAGGTGGTCGCCTTGTCGGCAGAGGGTGAGCCAGTCGGTTTCGAGCGGCAGGTCAAACCGCTTTTTCGCCCCCGTGATCGGGAGTCGATGCGCTCCGCGTTCGACCTCTGGGACTACGACGACGTCAAGAGCCACGCCACGGCGATCCTCGAGCGATTGCGCAACGGCTCCATGCCGTGTGACGGTGCATGGCCCGCGGAGGACGTCGGAGCATTCCAGCGTTGGGTCGACTCGGAGATGCCCGAGTAGCTGCACCGTCGGGCCTCGCCCACGACGGGTCTCGAGATCTCGATCGCCACGAGCACGACAGGGACGACATCGACGAACCGCCCCACCGTGGCGCGAACCGCAGCTCATCAGGGTGCGATGATCTCGAGGTGGACCGGCCGCACGAGAGTCTCGCCGCTGCCGCCGGCGTTGCCGACGTCGTAGGTCCAGGACTTGCCGTCTTGTTCTGCGGGATCAATCCCGGTCTGCTCTCGCAGCAGCTCGGCCAGCACTTCGCTCGGCCGGGCAACCGCTTCTGGAAGGTGCTCCACGCGGCTGGGTTCACCGCGACGGTGCTGGCGCCGGCCGATCAGTGCCGGCTTCTCGACGTCGGGGTCGGCATCACCAACCTCGTCGAACGGGGCTCCGCGGCGGCCGCGGAGCTCACGAGCGCGGAATTGCGCGCGGGCGTGCTGCGCCTGGCGGACAAGGCCGAGCGTCTCTCGCCTCGCTATATTGCCGTCCTCGGCGTGCAGGCTTACCGGACGGCCTTCAGGCGACCGAAGGCGGTCGTTGGCGAGCAGCCGGAGCGGCTCGGGGGAGCCGGACTGTGGGTGCTGCCGAATCCGAGCGGCTTGCAGGCCCACTATCAGATGGCGGAGATGGCCGTGCTCTACCGTGAGCTCGGGCGAGCGGCCGGCCTCGCGACCTAGTCGGGCCGGGCGGCTCGGGTAAAGTCCGGCGGCTTGGGCAGGCCCGGCGAGTCCGGTCAGACGCTCGGGATCAGGCGACCTCGTAGCCGAGCGAGGAGAGGATCGCGGCGAGCTGCGCGCTGTACTGCTCGTTGAGCGGCCGGATGGGTGCGATCGGGCTGCCAACGGGCGGGCCGATCAAGTTGAGGGCACCCTTCGCGACGCCCAGCCACTGCGGACCGTCCCCCCGACCGAGGAACGCCGAGAACAGGAACCGCATCAGTGGAGCGAGCGCCCGCCAAAGCTCGCGCCCGCGTACTAGATCGCTCTCGATCGCGATCGCGTCGTAGAGCTCCTTGGCCTTGCGTGGCACGATGCTCGGGATGCCCGAGATCCAGCCATGCACGCCATGGCAGAGTCCCTCGAAGGCAACCGCGTCGAGGCCCGCGTAGACCCGGCACGTATTGTCCGTCGCGTCGAGCAGCTGGCGGAGGCGGTCCGGATCGGGGTTCGACATCTTCACCCCGGAGATCACGCCCTCCTCGAAGAGCACCACGAGGTGCTCGGTCAACAAGTCGACTCCGGAGCCCTTTGCGTTGTGGTAAAGCACGATCGGGATCGAGACGCTCTCGGCTATACGCCGGTAGTGGTCCATCACCTCGTCGCGACTCGGGGACATGTAGTAAGGGGGGACGATGAGCAGCGAATCCGCGCCCGCCTGCTCGGCGTGCTTGGAAAGGGCGACGGTCTCGCTCGTCGAGTAGTGGTGCGTTCCGGCCATGACGTGGACCCGACCGTCGACGGCCGCGATGGCGGTCTCGAGCACGAGCCTGCGCTGGTCGCTCGATAACGCCACGAACTCGCCGGAGCTGCCGAGCGGCGAGATGCCGTCCACACCCTCGCCGATCAGCCAGTCGATGTGAGGCGAGATCAGCTCGGGAAGGAGCTCGCCGTCGAGGGACGCAGGGGAAACCGACGATGCGACGACCCCGCGCGGCAGCCTCGCCACCCGAGCTGGCTCATCTGTCGTGCTCGCTTGGGCTGTCTCACGGTGGGACACGTCGACCATCTCGTTCGCTCTCCTCGGCTCGGGGCGGCGGGCCGCTCCGAACGTCGCAGACCGCCGCATGCGAGGTTAGGGCGTGGTTTGTTGACAGTCAACAAACCACTCGACGACAGAAGCGCGCATCACCAGGTCACGAGGCGCGACGCCGCCATAGCCGGTCCCGTCAGTTCGTGGATCCGGTCCCGTCGAGCACGACGGCACGTCCGGGCTCGAGCACGAGCGTCCTGCCTGCAGGGTGGAGGCGCCGGTAGGTGTCCACGAAAAGCTGGGGATCGATGGTCGCGCTCTCGCCGTAGCCGGCGTCCCGCCAGAGCCCGTAGTGGAACGGGACGGCGAGCCGTGCACGCAGTCGCCACGCGAGCAGCGCTGCCTCGTGGGCGTTCATGTTCCCGGCCGTCCCGTTTATCGCGATGAGGGCGACGGTCACGTCGCTCGCGTCAGCGACTATCTCGCTGTCGTACTCGGTGTCACCGCTGTGGTAAATGCTGACTTCACCTACTTCCAGCACGAACCCGATCGCGTCGGGGACCGGCTCGGGAGCGAAGGGATGGCGGGCATGGACGGCCCGGATCCCGATGTCCCCGATGGTGATGCGAGCGCCTCGTGCGAGCGGGACGGTCCTGTCGGGGTCGACTCCGGTAGCGATGACCTTCGCGGTCGCCATGGGCGGCCCAACGAAGCGAGTCGTCGCATGGCTCGCGAAGCCGGCGATCGAGTCTGGATCGAGATGGTCCTCGTGGCTGTGCGACGCGAGGACGGCGTCGAGCCGCACCCCAGCGGGCTCGAGTGGTGCAGGCACGTTCCGAGGCTGGTCGTAGCTGCGCTTCGCCGCGTCGGAGAGGTAGGGGTCGACGGCGACGATGGTGCCCCCGGCGCTCTTCACGACGATCCCGGCCTGATACAGCCACCACAGCACCGCCATGCCGGCCGGGACCGCCTGCGCCTCGATCTCCTGCCACAAGGTGTCGGGCGCCTTCACGCCCCCTTGCTCTCCCGGCTGCCGGCTCGGATCCATCAGCGCGGGACGGTCCCGCCGGCGTTCAGCGCGAGATTGCCGCCGTCGATCGGGATCACCGTGCCGGTGACCATCGACGACGCGTCGGAGGCGAGGAAGATCACGGCGCCCACCATCTCCTCGGGCTTCGCGAAACGGCCGAGCGGGATGCCGCCCACCATCCGGGCGATGGTTTCTCGGCCGTCATCGGACTCGGCCATTCGGGCGAAGCCGGGCACCTCGACCTGGCACGGTTGGATCGCGTTGACCCGGATACCGCGCGGTCCCCATTCGACGGCGAGCTCTCGTGTGAGCTCGTTGAGCGCCGCTTTCGTCGCGGAGAAGCCGATGTTGCCCCGACCGAGAGCGGACGATCCGGCGATCGAACTCGTGTTGACGATGCTCAGCGACCCACCCCGTGATCCCTGTGCGTCGGCCGCGGCGCGGGCGAGCACGAACGCCGACGTGACGTTGACGGTCCACATCTCGTTCCACGCTTCGATCGTCGACGCGGCGAGGTCGGACTTCAGGTTGATGCCGGCGTTATTGACGAGGATCTCGAGCGAGCCGAAAGCATCGAGAGCGACGTCGATCACGCGGGCGGTAGCCGCTGTGTCGAGCAGGTCGAGGGTGTGACCCACACTTCGGTGCCCGGCTGCCTCGAGCTCCTCGACCACGCGCTTCACATCCTGGGAGGGGTGGTCCACCACCATCACCGACGCTCCGAAGTGCGCTAGCCCGTGGCAGATCGCACGTCCTATGGGTCCGCATCCGCCGGTGACGACGGCCGACCGCCCGGTCAGGTCGAAGCTCGGCGCCCCGGGGAGGCCTGTCGGGTGGAACGGATCAATGTGCGCTGCCATGGCGCTTCCTTCCCGTCACTGGGAGCCCGACTGCATGCTCGGTCGAGCCGATCGAGTGGAGATCGAACGGTCAATTGTTGATGGTAGACGACTCGCGCCAGAATGCCGGAGCATCGGCGGCTCGGCAACCCGGGCCGAGGTCGTTCACGGCGGAGAGGTTCCCGAGGGGGTCGTCTCCGGAGAAGACCAGCGAGCCGGGGACGACGCCGTCGGCACCGGCCTCGGCGAGGAGCGGCACCGTGTGACGTCGGATCCCCCCGTCGACGACCACGAGCGGTCGGGCGTCCCGGCGAGCGGCGACGAGCGCACGGACGCGCTCCGGAACGCTTGGGTCGAGTCCACGACCCTTGACCCCGATCTCGGTGCCGAGCACGAGCACGCGCCTGACGAGACCGAAGTGCTCGACGGCCAGCTCGACGGGCTCGCTGAGCTCGAGACCGAGCGAGGGCTCGACGCCGCGGGCCGCGATGTGCTCGAGCGTCGACGCCACGTCGGCACACGGCGAGGATTGGACTGTCAACATCCCGGCACCGGAATCGGCGAAACGGTCGACCCAGTAGTCCGGCTCGGCGCAGTTCAGATGGACGTCGATCATCGCCGAGGTGCGGCGGCTGAGCGCGGCGACGAGGTCTGGGCCGAACAGCAGTTCCGGGACGTTGTGGCCGTCGAAGACGTCGATGTGGAAGCCTGCGACGTGGGGGGCGAGCATGTCGACGGCCTCCCCGAGCGCGAGGAGGTCCGCGGACCAGAGCGACACGTATGCGAGCACGACGGTCCTTCCGGGTAGCCTGGAGAACAGTCTACAATTTGCAATCCCCGCGAGCGAACCTCGATCGCGAAGCAAGCGCAATTGTCGCGTCTCGCGGAGCGGGCGCGACGGGGAGGCGGTCATGGCCGAGGCGAACGCCACATCACCGGACTGGAGGAGCTCACTCGGGACGGTGGCGATCGTCGGCGCCGGATCGCTCGGGCTCGCCTACGCGGCGCCGCTCGCTGCGGCCGGGGCGCGAGTGATCGTCGTAGCGCGTACCGCGACTGCGCGAGGCCTGCTCGATGCCGGCGAGATCCGCCTCGAGGGAACGATCGAGCGGCGCGTCCCCGTCGTCGCCACGGTGCCCGCTCGCCCGGGCGTGGTGTCCGTGATCGGCGACCCGACCCAGCTGAGCCCGGTGAGCGTTGTGCTGTTCGCGACGAAAGGGCACCAGCTCGAAGCGGCCGTGGCCGAGTTCGCGACCTCGGCGCCCGAGGCGTCGCGGGACGCGTGGTTCGCCGGCATGCAGAACGGTGTCGTGAAAGACGACGTGCTCAGTGCCGCGTTCGGGGCGGACCGCACGGTGGGCGCAGCGACCGTTCTCGGAGCCCAGCGCGTCGAGGACGCGCGCGTACGCGTCGCCGGCCTCGGTGCGACCTACTTCGGCGAGTTCGGCGCCGGGAGCTCGGTCCGCACGACCCTCGTGCGCGATGCGTTCGTCGGAGCCGGACTGCCCTGTGAGATCGTCGCCGACGTGCGCAGCCTGCTGTGGTCGAAGTTCGCGCACGCGGTCGGGATCTTCGGCGTCTCGGCCCTGACGGGCCTCCCGACGGGCGAGATCTTCCGCCGCAGTTCGCTCGTCCTGGCCTACCGTTCGCTGCTCGAGGAAGTGGAAGCCGTCGCACGGGCGGAAGGCATCGCTCTAGGCGACTTCCCCGACCTGCCTGTGCGTACCAACCTTGCCGGGGACCCGAGGACGATGGCCGAGCGCGTGGCTTCGACGTCCGCTATCTCGTCCGGCCGTCCGAGCTTCTCGTCGATGGCACAGGACCTTGCCGAGGGCAGGGTAACGGAGGTCGACCAGATCTTCGGAGACCTGGTCCGACGGGGGCGGCGCCTCGGCGTTCCCACGGTGCGCGCCGAGCTCGTCAACGATCTCGTCTCCGGCCTCGACCGTCGGGTGTGAGCATGATGAGCGGCGTGAGGGCGGCGAGGCACGCGGCCATCGCGACGAACGCGCGACCGAGCGACTCGGTCTCGCCGGCGCTCCTCGCGACGAGCGAAGTGGTGAGCGTAATACCGATTATGGCGCCACTCTGCCGGAACATCCCGCGCAGCCCCGAGATGGCGCCGATGTCGTCGGGAGCGAGCTCGAAGCTGGCGTTGTTCGCCGACGGTGCCGACGCGCCGATGCCGAGTCCGGTGAGCGCGGCCCCGAGCGACAGCCAGCCATAGGGCCCGAGCGCCGGCGGGGCCACGACGACGAGGACCATGCCCGCCGATATCAGCCAAAATCCGACGATCATCGGCAGGCGGTATCCGGTGCGCCGGAGCACCATCGTCACCGCGACCGCGAGTAGGGCCTCGCCGAATGCTCGAGCGGTCAGCAGGGTGCCCGCCGCGAGTGGCGTGAAGCCGTAGCGCTGCTCGGCGTAGAGCGGGATTAGGGACCCGAGCCCGATCGCGCACGCGCCCCAGACGAAGTTGAGGCCGTTCATGACGAGAAAGGCCCTGCCTCGAAGCAGGTGGAGCGGGATGAGGGGCGACTCGACGCGATGGGAGCGCCGCACGAGCGCAACTCCGCAAGCTATGGCGACGAGCGCGGGCAGAGCGAAGCTCGGCGAGGTGATCCCGACCCCGGAGCTGCCGAGGCGCGTCACGGCGTACATCGCGGCGAGCAGCGCACCGGCGACCTGGAGGGCACCGATGAAGTCAACGCGCCCGCCCACGGGCGACGAGTGGGGAAGGTAGCGGATGGCGAGCGCGGTGAATACCACGCCGATCGGCACGTTGACGAAGAAGATGCTCCGCCAGGAGAAGTCGCTGAGCAGCACGCCGCCGATGATCGGCCCGACGAGGCTGCCGAGCGGGAAGATGCCCGAGAGCAGCCCGAGCGCTCGGGTCCGGTGACCGCCGAACACCTCGACGATGATTCCGCTGGCGGAGGGGACGAAGGCTCCGCCGCCGAGCGCCTGGACGAGGCGGAGGGCGATGAGCATGCCGATGCTCGTCGACAGGCCGCACAGCAGAGAAGCGGCGGTGAAGACGACGGCGGACGCGATGAACACGCGCCTGCGTCCGAGCTGATCACTCAGCCGGCCCGCCACGGGCATCGCGACGGCGAGCCCGAGCTGGTAGGCGGTGATGGTCCAGCTCGTCCAGCTGATCGGAGCATGAAGGGAGTGCCGGAGCGTCGGAAGGGCGGTCGCGACCACTGTCGCGTCGATCGACGACATGAAGAGGGCGAGCGACACGATCGCGAAGACGAGCTGGCGCGAGGCGACCGGGCGGGGGTGTCGCGCCGGGCGGTGGCGCGCCCCACCAAGGCGTGCGATCGGGCTCACATTCCCGTGCGCCTAGCTGCGCGCTCGGCGAGCGCGGTGAAGCTCGGACGGAGCGCGCCGTAGAGCTTCCCGTAGATGGCGCGCAGCTCCTCGTACTCGCGATGCGCACCACCGTCCGGCTCGTAGCGCTCTTCCCGAGGCGCGTGCGCGCCGATCGCGCTGCGCATCGCGCTGGACCCGGCGAGCATCGCGGCGCCTCGGGCGGAATGGTGCATCCCGGGGGTGCCGAGCACCTCGTCGCCAAGGACGTCGGCGAGGATCTGGCACCATTCACCGCCTCTGGCGCCGCCGCCGTAGCAGACGATCTCGTTCGGCTTGCCGGCGATATCGGCGACGAGGGCGACGGACTCGGCGAGCGCGAACGCGACGCCTTCCATGACGGCCCGTGCGAGCATGGCCTGGGTGTGCTCGGTCGTGAGCCCGACGAAGCATCCCCGAGCCGAGGGATCGAGATGCGGCGTCCGTTCGCCGCGCAGGTACGGCAGGAAGAGCAGGCCACCGGCACCGACGGGTGTGCCTGCTGCGTCGGCGACGAGAGCGTCGAGCACTTGGGTGGTCACCGGAGACTCGAGCGTTGTACCCGCGAAGAGATGCGCCAGCCAGTCGAGCGAGAGGCCGGCGCTGAGTATCGCCCCCATCAACAGCCACCGGTCGGGCGCCGCGCTGGCGAGTGTGTGCAGGCTGCGCGCGGAGCCCACGGTCGGAGCATCGATGCCCGCCAACACGGTTCCGCCGGTGCTGATGCCGATCGCATACCGGCCGGGTCGACCGAGATCGAGCGAGACCGCGGCGGACGCCTGATCACCGGCGCCCGCCACGACCGGCGTGCCGGCGAGGAGCCCGGTCGCTGATGCGGCCGGTCCGCTGAGCGTCCCGGCGCTAGATGCGGAGGGCTGGATCGGTGGCAGCAGCTCGCGCCGGAGCCCGAGCCCGGAGACCATCGCCGCCGACCAGTCGCCCGTCGAGAGGTCGAACAGCAAACTCCCGGCGGCGTCGCTCGGCTCGGTTGCGACGACGCCGGTCAACCGGTAGCGGACGTAGTCCTTCGGCAGGAGAGCCCAGCGAGCTTCTCGGTAGAGCTCCGGTTCGAGGTCGCGCACCCAGAGCAGGCTCGTCGCGAGGAAGCCGGTCGCGACCGGCTGGCCGGAACGCCGCCGGACGAGATCCACGCCGATCTCGTCGGCGATCCGGCGGCGCTGAACGTCACTTCGGCGGTCGGGCCAGATGATCGCCGGCCTCAGCGGTCGGCCGGACGAGTCGACGAGGACGAGCCCGTGCATCTGACCCGTGACGCCCACGGCTGCGACGTCGCCACCGGAGCAGCTCGCGTCGGCGAGCACGCGGCTCACGCAGCTGCCGACCGCATCCCACCACGCGGTCGGGTCCTGCTCGGCCCAGCCCGGCGCGGGCTCGTCGATCCCGTATCGGGCCACCGCAGTGGCGCGTGGATTTCCCAGCCGGTCGATCAGCATCGCCCGAGCGCCTGACGTCCCGACGTCGATGCCGAGCAGCAAAGGCTGCTCCGGTGCGGGTTCCCCGCGGTCGGTCATCGGGAGCGACCCACTGCCCGGATCGTCGTCGCGTCTCGCGCTGCGTTCGCTCTCGTCATGGCCATACGGTTAACTGTATGCAATCAGCTTCCGCAGAGGCGATATGGTTCGGCTAGCGGTGCGTGGCAGCGAGCGGAGAGGGAGGGCCGTGGCGACCTCGGAGCATGGAGATGGGGAGTACGACCTCATCGCCGTCGGCGGCGGTCCGGCCGGCTATGCGGCGGCGCTCTACGGCGCGGCCGCAGGCCTATCGGTCGCCCTGGTCGAAAGCGACAAGGTCGGCGGGACGTGCCTGCATCGGGGGTGCATTCCTGCGAAGGAGCTCCTCCACACGGCGACGGTCCTTCGCACCGTCTCGCGGGCGTCCGAGTTCGGCATCGGTGTGCAGGGCACGCGCCTCGACTTCGGGGCGAGCCAGGTCCGCAAGGCGCGCGTCGTCGACGAGCTGTTTCGGGGGCTCGAGTCCCTGCTCGCCTCGCGCAAGGTGACGGTCGTCTCGGGCTTCGGCCGGCTTTCTGCGCGCGGCGTGGTCGCGGTCGGGCGCGACGCAGAGCCCGGCTCCGAGCTGCGCGCGTCACACGTGGTGCTCGCGACGGGATCTGCTCCCAAGGCGATCCCGGGCTTGGAGCCCGACGGTGAGCTCGTGCTCGACTCCGACCACGTCCTCGAGCTCAGCGCGATCCCGGCTTCGGTCGCCGTGATCGGCGGCGGGGCGATCGGGTGCGAGTTCGCGTCGATGTTCTGCGACCTCGGCGCTCGGGTCACGCTCGTCGAGCTCACCCCGGCGCTGCTTCCCGGCGCCGACCGCGAGGTGGCGCGCGTCGTCGAGCGCGCATTTACAAAGCGCGGCATCGAGGTGAGAACGGGCGTCGGTGTGCGCGGCGCGAAGCGGGTTGCGGCGGGTGTTTCGATCTCGCTCGACGACGGGTCGGAGATCGAGTCGGCGGTCGCCGTCGTCGCGGTCGGTCGGCGCCCTCGCTCCGAGGGTCTGCTCGACGAGGCGACGGGGGTCGCTGTGGACGATCGCGGCTACGTGCGGGTCGACGAATGGATGCGCACCGGGACAGAAGGAGTGTTCGCCGTCGGCGACCTCGTCGACACCCCTCAGCTCGCGCACGTCGGGTTCGCCGAAGCGATCCTCGTCGTGAAGCAGATCCTCGGCGAGCCGGCGGAGCCGGTGGACTACGGGAAGATCCCGTGGTGCATCTACAGCGAGCCCGAGGTCGCGTTCGCAGGGATGACCGAGGACGGCGCCCGCCGGTCGGGACGTGACGTCGTCGTGGTGAAGGACAGTTTCAGCGGGAACGCGCGGGCGCGCATCATCGGGGAGACGGACGGCTTCGTCAAGGTCGTGGCCGAGCGCGGCAGCGACGGTGCTCCAGGACCCGTGCTCGGGGTGCACATGGTGGGGCCCTGGGTGAGCGAGCAGCTCGGTCAGGCGTATCTCGCCCTCAACTGGGGGGCGGCCCCGGCCGAGCTGGCCGGGCTCATCCAACCGCACCCGACCCTCTCGGAGGGCTACGGCGAGGCGCTCATGGCGCTCGCGGGCCGAGGCTTGCACCTGGACGCTCCGAGGTGAGCCTTCCCGTCGGGTCGCGCGCTAGTCGAGGGTTTCACGAGCCGGAGGAAATAGCGGCACGTTTCCTCCGCAACGCCACGGACGTGCGTCTCGAGCACGGGGCGATCGTGGTCGCTGGCGCAGATGAGTTCGTCATGAGTAACCGGAAAGCCGGTCCGCTGGGGCCGGGGAGAGAGGGATAGCGTGCGACTACTGCGAGACGTGCTGGCGAGACCGGAACCGGCGTTCGGTGCCTGGTGCATGATCGACAACACGTTCAATGCCGAGCTGATGGGAAGCACGGGCTTCGACTGGATTTGCGTCGACATGCAGCACGGGCACGTGAACTCGTCCCAGACGCTCGTGCCTGTACTTCAGGTGCTGAACAAGACCGACACGCCAGCGCTCGTCCGGGTTCCGTCGAAGACCGACTACGCCGCGATCATGCACGCGCTCGACTCCGGTGCGCAGGGCGTGATCATCCCGATGATCGACACGCCAGAAGAGGCGGCGCGAGCCGCATCTGCCTGCAGGTATCCACCGCTGGGCGACCGGAGCTGGGGACCGCTCAGGATGTCCGTCGAGGTCGAGGGCTACTCGCCGGAGCTCGGCAACGAGCTCGCGGTCTGTCTCGTCATGATCGAGACGAGGGAGGCGCTTGAGCGCGTCGACGAGCTCCTCGATGTCCCCGGGGTCGATGGCGTGTACGTCGGTCCGGCGGACCTCACGATCTCGCACGGCGGTGGGATGGACTTCACCTCGACAAACCCCGTCCTTCGTGAGCTCGCCGGCAAGGTGCTCGACGCGTGCATGCGACACGGCTCGATCGCCGCGTTCCACGGTGACGGACCCGCCGAGGCTCTGGTCTGGTCGCGCGAGGGCTTCCAAATGGTGAACGTCGCCGTCGACGTGGGACTCGTGCGCGGCGGCGCCGCTCTCGCGCTCGAGCAGGTGCGGGTCGCCGAGAGCGCTCCACGGTGAGCCGTCGTTCGAAAGGCGTGCGCTCCTCGGCCGGCTGGGCCGGCTCCTAGCCCGGGACCCCGAGCGCCTCGAGCAGTGCGAGCAGTCGCTCGGCGTTGACGTCGTAGGACGTCTCGTGGCGATGGTAGGGCATGATCCGCAACGCCTTCTCAGTCGAGCCGATGTTCCGAAAGACACCGAAGATCGTGCTCGGCGGGCACACGTCGTCCCATAACGCCACGCTCACCACGACCGAGCAGGACACGCGGTCCGCCAGATTGAGCAGGTCGACGTAGCTGAGCGTGTTCCACACGTCGTTCTCGAGCCCGGGATGGGCCCTGAGGAAGTCGGTGATCTCGGTGTAGGGCCGCTTGTCGACCACCTCGACCGCCCGGCGGAAGTCGCACAGGTACGGGACGTCGGCCCACGCGAAGACCGGGCGCTCGGATAGCGCCGCGGCGACGAGCGCGAGCCCACCGCCCTGACTGACGCCGGTGACGGCGATGCGCCCCTCGTCGACCTCCGGAAACGACGCCAGGACCTCGAGCGCGCGCACGGCGTCCGCATATACGTAGCGGTAGTAGTACTCGGCCGGGGAGCGTATGCCCTGGGTCATCCATCCGGCGACGTAGCCCTCGTCCCGGCTCACGCCGTCGGTGGATCGCCCGTTCTGACCGCGGCAGTCGATGCTCAGCACGGCGACGCCCTGGGCGGCGAGGGTATAGAGCTCGAGCGGTCGTGGCGCGCGACCCGAGTAGCCGTGGTAGACCACGACACCCGGGAAGCTCCCGCCGCCCTCGGGCCGCATGTACCAGCCCGCGATATGGCCGCCTTCGAAGCCGTCGAACCCGACTTCGAAGATCTCGACACCGCGCAGCTCGAGCTCGTGGGGCTCGAGGACGGTGCCGAGCGGCTGGGTGAGGGCGGCCTCCACGGTGGCGCTCCAGTACTGGTCGAGATCCGCTGGCGGATAGCTCGAAGGCGCGTAGTCGCGAAGTTCCTCCAGCGGAAGATCGATGCTCGGCATGGTCGTCGTGTCCCTTCTCGGGGTCGGTGGATGCGGTCGGCGGCGATCAGTCGCCGGTGATCACGAGCCGTACGCCGGCGTCGGAGCAGAGCCTATTGAGGTGCTCGTCGTCGCGGTCGGTGACCATCGCGTCGACGCGCTTCAGATCGCACAGCGTCATGAAGTCGCTCGCCCCGAGCTTCGTGTGGTCCATCGGCACGACGACGCGCCGGGCACGGCTCATCACGGCACGCTTCAGCTGGGCTTCGGCGACGTCCGCGACGCTGAACGAACCGTTGTAGAGACCGGTGACGCCGACGAAAGCGATGTTGACGGTGAACTGCTCGATCGCGGTGAGCGCGAGCGGCCCGACGAAGCAGCCACCGGCCACGCGGTACTGGCCGCCGAGGACAGTGGTCCTGACATCGGGCGAGTCGGCGAGTATCTCGGCGACGCCGAGCGCGTTCGTGAGCACGTTCAGGTTCTGCGGGCGGGGAGTGTGGCGACGATCCGCGAGGCGTGCTCCGATGGCACGCGCTATCGCCTGGACCGTGGTGCCGCTGTCGAGGAAGACCGAGTCCCCGGACGCGACCTCGGCGGCGCACGCGCGCGCGATGGCGTCCTTCGCCGCGACGTTCTGCTCAGCTCGATCGGCGATCGGCGGTTCGTAGGCGGCCCGTAGGGCGAGCGCCCCGCCGTGGGTCCGGCGCAGGAGCCGGTGTCGGTCGAGATCCGCGACGTCCTTGCGGATCGTCGGCTCCGCCACACCCACGATATTGGCGAGCTCCGAAACGCGAATGCTCCCGCGCTCGTTGACGAGCTCGAGTATGCGTGCACGCCGTGGCTCTGCGAGAGCGGGCAGCTCACGTGGGATCGGGCGGCGGCTCACCGTCGTGCGTCGCGTCGCCAGGGATGGACGAACGCCAGGGAGCGCAGGAATCCGCGCACTTCGGAGGCATCGGGCTCGGGCGTGTCCTGGATGATCACCGGCACCGACCGGGGGAGCGACTGGCGGAGTCTGTAGACGAGCCCGAAGTCGAGCCCGCCGGTGCCGGGCGCGGAGAAGCCGCCCCCTCCGACGTCCTTGGCGTGGATGCACACGACAGCGGGTCCGAGCTCGCCGAACGCTTCGGTCAGGATGCGCTCCTGGTGGTCAATAGTCGCGGTCGTCAGCAGGTTTGCCGGGTCGAGCACGATCCCGACGAGGCTTTCGGCGGCGCCCAGCTCATCGAGCAACCGGCGAGCGGACCTCGCGTCGCCCACGACATTCGCCGCCTCTGGCTCGATGCCGAGGCGAACGCCTGACTCCGCGGCGGCGTGGAGGAGCTCGTCCAGGCTCGCGCGCATGTCGTTCCAGGCGTCGGGGTCGTGGTTGCTTGCGTGCGCCCGCCACATGTTGTCGGGGTCCCGAGTCCCGGTGCAGAGCGTGACCACCCCGGCGCCAAGGCTACGAGCACTGGCGATGAGCTCTACTGCAGCGGCGGTGTCCCGACGCCGTCGCGTGACGTCGGGGTGGATCATGTTGTAGGTGGCGGACAGGCCCCAGACGGCTACACCCTCACTGGCGAAAGCGTCACCGATCCCGTTGTAGTCGGGGCGGTCGTCCGGCTCGGCACCGGGATCGGGGAGCGTAGGCAGGCCGAAGCTCGAGAGGTTGAGCTGGACGAGCGAGAAACCAGCGCTCGCGACGGCGAGCGCGACCTCCCGCGCCGTCGGTCTGGGAAAGATCCTCGCGAAGATGCCCGGGTCGACGAAGTCGTCGGATGTGAGGCGCGCCTCGCCGTCCACCGTGCTCACAGGGCCACCGTGCTCACAGGGCGACCACGGCGCCGTCCAGCCGGGCACTCTCGGCCGCCGCCTCCACCATCTGGACCGCGGCGAGCCCGTCCTCTGCTCCCGGGTTCGTCGCCGAGCCGTCGCGGATCGCTCGGGCGAAGGCCTCGAGCTGCCGCTCGTAGGGATCGGCGTCCCCGAACTTCGGCACAGTCTCCTCGCAGGTCTGCTCGAGGAACAGACGGACGGCGCTCGCCCGACGGTAGAAGGGGAACCACGAGCGAACGGCGACGTGGCCGAGCTCTCCGTAGATGTCGAAGCCCTCCGACCAGTCGGCGTGCACGTTCGCCGCGATCTCGAAGGTCGCGGTCCCCGCGCCCTCGGCGAGGGCGCCCCGGCCGTGCCAGGCGAAATCGCTGCCGACCTGGGTCTTGCGGACCGACAGGTCCCGGAGATCGCCCGCGAGATACCTGAGACTGTCGAAGACGTGGACGCCGTGCGTCGCGAGCAGGTAGCGCTCGCGATCCGCCTTGAACCCGGCTTCGTGGGTGCGGACGTCCGGGTCGACCACGAGGGCGGGGAACAGCGTGGCCTCGGTCGGCGGTCGGAGCGCGGCCATCACCCGGTACCAGCAGCTGACGCTGAGGAGAGCGCCGATCCTCCCGACGGCCTCGTGGGCGTACTCGATTCCGGGGTCGTGGCGCTTCATCGCGCCGACTTGGAGCTTGAGCCCGAGGGAACTCGCGAGCTCGCCGAGCTGGCGTGCCTCGTCGGCTCCGGAAGCGAGCGGCTTCTCCACGAGCACGTGCTTTCCGGCCTCGAGGGCGGCGGTCGCATTCGACGCGTGGAGCCGGTCCGGAGTCGCGACGATCACAGCGTCCAACTCGACCGCGAGCATCGCATCGAGATCGGTGAACCCGGCCACGCCGTACTGATGAGCGACGTTCGTCGACAGATGCTCGCTCGCGTCGCAGACCGCGACGAGCTCGACGCCTACAGCCTTACGCGCTGCGGGTAGATGAGCGACCTGGGCGATGCGGCCGCAGCCCACCAGGCCGAGTCGTACCTTCTCTCGGGTGGTTGGCGTCACGGGAGCTCCTCGATTCGAGTTGCCGGCGGCCCGGTAGGGAGCGCCGAGCGTCGGACGATCGTTGCGAACCGAACCGAGTATTAACGAACAAATCCGAAAGGTCAAGACAGCGCCGGCGATGTCCCACTCCCGTGGGTGTGTCCGCGCTACGAGCCGCCGATAGGGCCGCGCTAGCGGTGACAGCGCCGCTAGTCGAGCGCCGGCAGCTCTTCCATCGCGAGGACGCGGCGATACGTCCCCTCGATGTGGCCCTCGACGTGCTTCACGGCACTCGAGCGCTTGCGGCTCATCAGAGCGGCGAGGAACTCTTCGTGGTCGTCGCGCCACGTCGTCGAGAAGTCCGGTCTCAGCGCGCCGCGCTGGAGGAGGAAGAGCGATATCTGGGAGCGGAGCGCGGTCCATGCTCGATACAAGCGGTCGTGGTGTGCCGCGCGGAAGACGGCATCGTGGAAGTCGACGTCCAGGTTGGCCACGGCCATGCGCGTGACCGGCTTTGGGAGGGTGTCGAACCTCTCGAGGACGCGACCGACCTCGGCGAGATCGTCGTCCGTGGCGCACCGGCACACCCACTCGACGGCAAGGCGCTCCAGAGCGGTCCGCAGGCTGTAGAGCTCGTCGACCTCACCCGGGGAGAGCCTCGCGACCGTCGAGCCACGGTGGCGCTCGTTGATGATCAGCCCTTCTTGCTCCAGCCGGGCGAGCGCCTCGCGGACCGGGCCGCGGCTTACCTGCAACTGGGTCGCGAGCTCGTCCTCGATCAGACGTTTTCCCGCCTCGAACTCGCCGGTGACGATGGCGATACGAATGGCGTCGACGACCTCGTCCGCGAGTACGCGGCGGCTCGCGGACGCAAGCCCTTGCCCTGTCGAGACAGTTTTCATGGCCCCTCTCGTCGCATTATGGGCACCCGCGCAGCCTAGCTTCGCCACATTCCGGGATCTCTGGTTTGATCGACGTTCGGGCGATGCTTCACGCGGTAGGCGTGTCGTGGCAGCCGGCCGGTTACATTGCGATGACCGCCTTCAGACAGTCGTGGTCGTCGCGGACCGTATCGATCGCCTTGCCGTAGTCAGACAGGGCGAAGCGGTGCGTGACGAGCCCGTCAGTGCAAACCCTTCCCGTCTCGAGCGCCAGCATCGCCCTGTCGAAGCTGAACGACTGCGAGAAGGAGCCTTTGATGCTGAGCTCCCGCCGGAATATCTCGTAGGGATTTATCGGAAGGGAAGCGGCCTCGGCCGCCATGCCATAGACGAAGAGCGTGCCGCCGTCGCGTGTGAGGCCGAGGCAGGTTTCGAGCACGGCGAGCGCTCCGGTGGCGTCGACCACGACGTCGAACCCATCGGGAGCGATCCGCCGCAGTGCGGCGACCGTCTCGTCGGGAGCACTTCGGTCCACGAGCACCGTCTCATCGATGCCATAGTCGCGCGCCAGCTGTAACTTGAACGCCGTCGGTGCCGCGACCGTCACTCGGGCTCCACCGTTGTAGCGGAGCAGCTGGGCGAGCAACATCCCGCTCGGTCCGGCGCCGAACAACAAGATGTCGCTTCCCGGCTTCGCGCCCAGCACGTCGAGGCCGTGGATCGCGCACGCGGTGGGCTCCGCGAACACCGCTGTCTCGGGCGACAGCCCATTCGCGACGTGGCACTTGCCGGCAGGCGCGACCACGAAGTCGGCGAAGCCCCCTGGATCCGTGACCCCGAGCGCCCGGAGCGTACGGCAGTACGCGGGGCGAGCGCGCCGACAGTTGTCGCACAGCCCGCAACTGATCATGTTGTCGAGCGCGACGAGGTCGCCACGAGCGAGGCCGGATACGTCGTCTCCCAGCAGGTCGACCTCGCCGACGATCTCGTGTCCGGGCGTCAATGGATAGACGGGGAAGAACTCGCCGTCGTGGAGATGCACGTCGGTCCCGCACAGCCCGGCCGTACGGACGCGGAGCCGGACCTCGCCCGGGCCCGGCATCGGATCGGGGACGTCCGCGAGCGTGAAGTCGCGAGGGTGAGGGTAGACGATCGCCCTCATGCGACCCGGCTCCCGAGCGCGCCTTCGGTCGCGCCAAGCGCGATCCTCGTCTTGATGCCCTGAGAGCGCCGCGTGCGCTCCATCGCGTCCGCCGTGCGCTCGAGCGGAAGCGGGTCTCCCACGAGCAGGTCGAGCGGGAGCTCGCCCAAGGCCATGAGGTCCGCCGCTCGGCGGAAGCTGTTGCGGACCGATGTCGTGCCGATGATCGTCAACTCACGGGAGAACACGTCGAAGGGCGAGATCTCGACGCGGGCCTGCGGGCTTGCGACGCCGAATATGCACAGCCTCGCACCGCGGCGGAGATTTGCGAGACCGAGGGCGATGGCGCCGGCACTGCCCGATGCATCGACGACGAGATCCCATCCCCCGCTGCCGTCGTCGAGCTCGTCGAGGTCGCCGGCGGTCGCGACCGCACCGAAGGCGGGAGCGAGGGCGCGTCGCTCCGGATTGCGCTCGAGCACAGCCACTCTCGCGCCGGCCAGCGCGAGGGTACCGACCATCAGGAGACCGGCCGCGCCCGATCCGATGACGAGCGTCCGTTCGCCGAGCACGGGACCGATCCGGTCCATTGCATGTACGACGCAGGAAAGCGGCTCGATCATCGGCGCCCACCCGTCGGGGACGTCCGGCGGTACGACCTCACATTGCGCCGCCTTCACCACCACGAGCTCGGCGAGCGCGCCGTCGGCGGTCGTCCCGAGGCCACCGCCGCGCAGGCAGAGGTTGGTAGCGCCCCGCCGGCACTGGACGCAGCTACCGCAGAAGATCATTGGATCGACCGCAACCTGAGCACCGGGACGGAGATGGGTGACATTGCTCCCGATACCGACCACGGTGCCGCTGAACTCGTGCCCGGGAATGACCGGGTAGCTGACGGCGGGGTAGTCGCCGTCGAGCACGTGCAGGTCCGTCCCGCAGATCCCGCAAAGCGAGACGGCGATGACCGCCTCGTCGTCGGCGGGGCTTGGGTCGGGGACGTCCTCGACCGCTACGACGCCGGGAGCGCTCACGACGGCTGCTCTCACGCGGCCTCCTCGGACCGCGGTGAGCACTGGGTGCCTGACGTCTCGCCCCCGTGCATCTGCATCCCCTTCGCCGCTCCCGACGGAGGCGCCGAGCCGGCGGCCCTTCCGTCCCTGCCCCCCGATGGGCACGTACTACCAAGAGTACTCTAAGCGTCAACAGTCGACGATGGAGGTAGAAGATGTCAGTTGAGGAGCCCGTCGCCCCAGTTGTCTACACAGCTCTCGACGCTGCGGCTCGCATCGGCGAGGGACCGGTGTGGGACGCCCGCACCGGACAGCTCCTCTGGGTGGACATTCTCGACGGCGTCGTGCACCGCTTCGACCCGTCGACCGGCCGCGATCTGCAGTTCTCGACGGGCCAGCCGGTGGGCTTCGTCGCACCCCGCGCCTCCGGCGGAGTCGTCGTCGGGCTGCGCGACGGCATCGCGGCGATCGATGCCTCCTGGTCGAAGATCGAGCTCCTCGTGGCCGTCGACGCCGAGGACCCGAGCATGCGCATGAACGACGGCAGCTGTGACGCCGCTGGGCGCTTGTTCGCGGGGACGATGGCCTTTGCCGAGTCCGCCGGTCGCGGTGCGCTCTACCGGCTCGAGCCGTCGCTCGATCTCACGGTCGTCGAAGCCCCGGTGACGGTGTCGAACGGCATCGACTGGAGTCCGGACGGGACCCGCATGTACTACGTCGACAGCGCGACCCACGGCATCGACGTGTTCGACTACGACCTTGCGACCGGGGTGCCATCCGCCCGGCGGCGCCTCGCGACCGTCGAGACTGACGACGGACTCCCGGACGGGCTCACCGTCGACTCAGAAGGCTATGTCTGGGTGGCGTTCTGGGGCGGCTGGTGCGTGCGGCGATATGCACCCGACGGCGAGCTCGACCGGGTGGTGCGCTTTCCCACCTCGGCCGTCACTGCGTGCGCTTTCGGTGGGCCGGATCTCGCTGACCTTTACGTCACCACGGCATACGAAGGCTTGACGACGAAAGAGCGCGCGCGGCAACCGCTCGCAGGAGCGCTCTTTCGCGTCACGACAGGGGTGCACGGTCGCGCCGGTCTCGCGTTCGCGGGTTAGGCGCGCCTCGAGTGGCCTCCGGCGGAGCTACTCGTACCGGTGGACGACCCGTCCACCCACGAGGCTGAACTCGGTGGTCCAGTAGAACCCCTCGAGGAAACCGAGCACCGGCAGTCGGTACAGCGGAGACGTCGCGTTGGGCCGCACCTCGGAGGTGCTCGGTCCGCTCCAGCAGCCGTGCACGACGATGTCGGTGAGGTCGCGCGCCGTGAGCTGGCGCAGCGCGGTGCTGCCGTCGATCTCGTGGACGATCTTCAGGTTGATGTTCGTCACGATGCCGATTCGGGCGTTCAGGTCCTCGAACGAGCTCGGCGAGGCTTTGTACGGCAGCGTCCCGGTGAAAATCTCGATCCCGTTGTTGGCGACGGTGCCTACGATCAGGTCGCCGCGGTGCTCCAGCGCCACACTCCCGATGCGCTTCGGCTGCCCGTGGAACTCGCGTCCGCCGCTCATCGCGCGATCGCTCGTCACCCAGAAGTACGGCGAGTAGGAGCCGACGACGGGCGGATCGGAGTCGAGGGTCGCGCCCACCATCACGTTGGCCTCGTAGGTGTCGCGCCCGAGCCCGGGAACGTCTCCCCAGCGAGCTATCTGCACCATCACGGTGTCGTTCGTCGGTCGAAGCGGCTCGGGGAGAAGCGCACGAATCGCCGCGGGGTCGGAGCGGTACTGGATGGTCAGGACCTCGCCGTCGCGGAAGCGCCCCGGCGGCGGCCCGGTCAGTGGAGCGTCGATCGGCGTCGACCAGGCGACGCGCGGGTCCGCTATCGCCAAGCGATCGTCGTGCGGCACGTCGAGCTAGAGCAGCCCGGCCGAGAGGAGCACTTCGCGCACCCGGGCGATCTCGACTTCGTCCAGCGCGATCTGCGGGAGCGCCATCGCGTTGGTCGCGATGACGCCGCGCAACATGAGGGCGGTCTTGAAGCCCCCGAGCCCTGACGAGCTCGGTCCCTTCTTCGACGGGTCTGCGCAACGCGTGATCTCGAACAGCCGGACGAGTCGGTCCTGCTGGCGCCGCGCCTGGTCCCACTCTCCGGATCGGCAGGAGTTGAACAGCTCGACGTAGCCGTGCGGGTCGACGTTGCCGAGCCCCGGTACGGCGCCGTCGGCGCCCATGAGCATGACGCAGTCGACCACGACCTCCGAGCCCGTCATGACGGCGAAGTCGGGGAGCGCTCGGGCACCCATGATGACCTCTCGCATGGCCCCGAGATCGCCGCTCGAGTCCTTGAGGCCATCGATGATGCCGTCGGCGGCAAGGGCGAGGACGGCGGTCGGGTCGAGCTTGGTGTGGACGGCGACCGGGATGTCGTACGCGACGAGCGGCGCACTGCAGGCAGCCTTGATGCTGCGGAAGTGCAGGTCAATCTCGGCGGGGTGCGTCGCACGTGCGTAGAAGGGAGCAGTGGCCACGATCGCGTCCACCCCCCGGTCGAGGGCGCGCCTCGCATGGTCGATGATCCGTTCCGTGGTCATGTCGATCGCGCCTGCGAGTACCGGGACCTGGCCCGCGGCCGTCTTGACGGCCACCTCGACGACCGTGTCCCGCTGGTCGTCACGGAGGAAGGCGGACTCGCTCGAGGAGCCGAGGATGAACAGCCCGTTCACTCCCCCCTCGATGAGGAAACCCACGAATCGCTCGAGGGACACCGTGTCGATGTCCCGACCCTCCGTGAGCGGGGTGCAGACCGGGGGGACGATCCCCCTGAGCCACCTGGCGCGAGGCGCGGCCTCGGTCGGGATCTGCGTTGCCACGGACGATGGGTCCACCATGAGTTTCGCTGCCTCCGTGAAGTCGGGAGAACCCAGCGTACCGGCGGAGCCTGCCAACGGTCAACAATCAACGATCGTCCCCGGCCGGGCGGCAGGGCTCCGTGGAGCCAGATCGTCGAAGCGACTTCGAGACGTGCTCGTCAACAATTGACGGTCGCCGGGTAGCGACTAGCCTGGATCGAGGCGGGGGCTGCAGCTGCAGAGGGCACGTTGGGCGCACCGGCCGCCGGATCATTCCCCGAGACAGGAGCAGTGCGAACCATGGTGCAGACCGCGTCGAGGAGCTGCCCGAGGCGAACACCGGTCACAGCGTCTGTCCGAAGCGCGGCGTCGACCGTGCCGGGAATGCGCACGCGAATGGGTGAAGGACGAGAGCGAGACAGGACCGGGTCATGAGCGAGCTTCGGAGCAGCGAGTGGTTCGCAGGACGCGACCGCGATGGCGTCATCCACCGGTCCGGCCTGCTCATGCAGGGGCTGCCCCGCGACGTCTCCGAGGGGCGCCCGGTGATCGGGATCGCGAACAGCTGGTCGGAGTTGACGCCGTGCAACTCACATCTGCGCACGATCGCCGAGGCGGTGAAGCGCGGGATCTGGGAGTCCGGCGGTCTGCCTCTCGAGTTCCCCACGATATCCCTCGGCGAGCAGATGATCCGCCCCACGGCGATGTTCCTTCGCAACCTCATGTCGATGGATGTCGAAGAGGTGCTGCGGGCGAACCCGTTGGACGGTGTGGTGTTGCTGGCGGGATGTGACAAGACCACGCCCGCTCAGCTGATGGGCGCGGCGAGCGTCGACCTGCCGACGATGATGATCACCGGTGGTTCGCAGCTCACCGCGCACTGTAACGGGGAGGAGCTGGGCTCCGGCACGGACCTGTGGCGCAAGAGCGAACAAGCCCGTGCGGGGGAGATCTCGAGCGAGGACTTCCTCGGGCTCGAGTCCTGTGCCGTGAGGAGCGTCGGCCACTGCAACTCGATGGGCACCGCGTCGACGATGGCCTGCCTCGCCGAGGCGCTGGGCGTGCAGCTTCCGGGCGCCGCCACGTTCCCGGCTGCCGACTCGCGCCGGCAGTCGCTCGCACAGATGACCGGGCGCAGGATTGTCGAGCTGGTGCGCGAGGGTGTGACGCTCTCGCAGATCCTCACCCGTGACGCGTTCGAGAACGCCGTGCGCGTGCTGGCGGCGATCGGAGGATCCACGAACGCGGTGATCCACCTCATCGCGATCGCCGGCCGGATCGGCGTGCCGCTCGACCTCGACGACATCGACAAGGTGGCGCGCGAGGTGCCGACCCTCGTCAACTTGAAGCCCTCGGGCAAGTTCCTCATGGAGGACTTCGCGTATGCGGGGGGCATCCCCGCTGTGCTGTGGGAGCTGCGCTCGCTCTTGCACACGGACGCCATCACGGTCTCGGGGCGGACCGTGGGCGAGAACGCCCGGGGTCAGGAAACGACGGACCGAAGGGTCGTGCTGCCCTTCGGCGCACCATTGCTGCCCGCCGGATCCGGAACTGCCGTCCTGACGGGCAATCTCTGCCCGAGCGGGGCGGTCATCAAGCAGTCCGCGGCAACCCCTGCGCTGCTCGTGCACCGAGGACCAGCGCTCGTCTTCGACTCGATCCAGGCGTACAACGCCGTCCGCGACGACCCGGAGCTTCCCGTCGACGAGGACACCGTTCTCGTCGTCCGCAACGTCGGGCCGCGCGGCTACCCGGGCATGCCGGAGGTGGGCAACCTGCAGCTGCCCCGCGTGCTGCTCGAGCGAGGCATCTACGACGTGGTGCGTGTATCGGACGCCCGGATGAGCGGGACCGCGTACGGGACCGTCGTGCTCCACGTGGCACCAGAGGCCGCGGCCGGAGGACCGCTCGCTCTCGTCGAGTCCGGCGACTGGATCGAGCTCGACGTGCCGGCCCGCACGCTGCGCGTCGACCTACCCGACGAGGAGCTGGAACGGCGTCGAAGCCGTGCCTCGCGGCCGCCGGCGTCTCCGGCGCGAGGCTATTCGAAGCTGTTCGCCGACCATGTCCTCCAGGCGGACCGAGGGGTCGACTTCGACTTCCTCGTCGGTTCGAGCGGCCACGACGTGCCGCCCGAGTCGCACTAGGACGTACCCGTAGCTTCGAGACGCTGCTGACCGACATTCCCGCCGGCGGGTCCACCGCCAGGCCGAAAGAAGGAGTCGAGGATCCGAATGCCCGCCTACCGACCCTGGACGCTCGCACCCAACTACGTGCCGCAGGCGTACGAAGGCGGGGGGGAAACTGCGCGCTTTCGCGCTCTTGACCCCTCTGAGCAGGGCTCGCCCGAGGACTGGGTCGCGTCGGTCACCACGCGTTGGGCGCTCGAGCCGGCCGGTCTTACCCGATTGGCCGACGGGCGCTACCTGAGAGAGGCGATCGAGCAGAATCCCGTGGCCTACCTAGGCGCGGATCACGTCGCGGCGTTCGGCACGGACCCCGGTCTGCTCGTGAAGCTCCTCGATGCCGCGGAGCGGCTCAACGTCCACGTCCATCCGGACAACGCGTTCGCACGCACGCACCTCGGCTGTGCCCACGGCAAGACCGAGGCGTGGATCATCCTGTCTACCGTCGGCGAGGGCGAGGTGTACGCGGGCTTCACGCGCGACGTCGGCGCGCAGGAGCTCGCTACGTGGGTCGCCGAACAGTCGGTCGACGCCATGCTCGGTGCTCTCCACAAGATCCGGGTGAGCCAGGGTTCCGCGGTCCTCGTGCCGGCCGGCGTCCCGCACGCGATCGGCCCCGGCGTCCTCGTCCTCGAGCTCCAGCAGCCCACCGACTTCTCCATCATGTTGGAGCGCCGGTCCTCTCCCGGAGGTGAGCTGGGTCTCGGCTGGGACCTCGCCCTTCAGGCGGTCGATCGCAGCCAGTGGGACGAGCGACGCTTGCAGCAGCTGATCGGGCCCGGGACGCTTGCACCCGGGCGGGTGCTGCCGCCGATTGCCGATCCGTTCTTTCGCGCCGACGTCATTGCCGGGGCGGGTGGAGGCCAGCTGGCGCAGGGCTTCGCCGTCGTCGTCGGGCTGTCCGGCAGCGGCAAGCTGAGCGGCGACTTCGAGGGGGAACCGCTGCCCATCTCGCGCGGCACGACGGTGCTCGTCCCCTTCGCCGCGGGCCCGACGCAGCTCAGCGGGGATGTGGAGGCTGCGGTGTGCCGGCCCGCCGCGCCACGGGCCGATCGGCCGGATCGCCCTGTCGCCTAGTTGTCGTTGACAGTAGACGATTTACATAGAATGCTGGAGGGGCGGCCGCGCGCAGTTGCAGCGAGGCCATCCGCAGATCTGCGACGCGCCTGAGCCCAAAGCTCGGCGGACCGGGGAATGGGGTCACGAAGTGGGATCGGTCTTCACGAAGGACGAGCTGGACAGGGTCGGGGTGGACGTGCTCACGGCACTCGGCGCGCCGAAGGAGGTCGCGTCGGCTGTCGCCGAATCGCTCGTGCTCTCCAACTTGATGGGCCACGACTCGCACGGCATCGTCCGGCTCATCCAGTACTCGGGATGGGTACGCGATGGCCAGATCCAGCCGGCGGCCCTGCCCGAGGTCGTGACCCGGAAAGGGGCGACCGCGGTCGTCGACGGGGCGTGGGGGTTCGGCCAGCCAGCCGCGCGCCTCGCCACCGATCTCGCCGTCGAGCGGGCGCGCGACCAGGGCATTGCCGCAGTGACGATCAAGAGCTGCAACCACATCGGCCGTCTGGGCGAGTACGTGGCCACCCTTGCCGATGCCGGGATGATGGGTATGGCGTTCTGCAACGCCGGTCCGGTCGTCGCTCCCTTCGGCGGCGCAGGAAGGGTGATGGGGACCAACCCGTTCGCGTGGGGGGTTCCTCGGGCCGGCAACGCCAGCGTCGTGCTCGACTTCGCCACTGCAAATGTCGCGGAGGGAAAGCTCAACATCGCACGCTCCGAGGGGCGGACGGTCGCGCCGGGAAGCATCGTCGACCGCGACGGAAAGCCGAGCATCGAGCCGAATGACTTCTACGCGGGGGGAGCCCTCCTACCGTTCGGGGCGCACAAGGGATCCGGCATGTCGATGCTCATCGAGCTGACCGGTGGCCTGCTCTCGGGGATGGGCGCAGCGTGCGCTGCGAACTACAAAGGGGGCAACGGCACCCTCGTGCTCGCGGTCGACGTGTCGTCGTTCGCGGACCTCGAAGGCTTCCTCGTCGAGGTGGAGGACTTCTGCAGGGACGCCAAGGCGATCGGTAAAGGCGCATCGGGGTCCGGGTCGGAGATACTCGTCCCGGGCGAGCTCGAGTCGAGGACGCGAGCCAAGCGGGAGACCGACGGCGTCGAGGTGGGCGACGAGATTCGCAGGCAGATCACCGAGCTGTCCGACGAGCTGGGCGTCGGGCTCGCGAGGTTCGAGCTCCGTTGACGCTCCTCGGCAGATTGGGTCGCGGAGGTCGGACATGGAGCCGCTGACGAGTAAGGACCTCCGCGGGACCTGGGCGACGGTGCTGCTGCCCTTGAATCGCGACAACTCGATCGATCTCGAACGCCTCGACGAGGAGCTGGCATCGCTCACGTCATCCCCCGTCGACGGGATCTACACCAACGGCACCGCGGGTGAGTTCCACGCGATCGGCGAGGACGAGTACGACGAAGTGAGCGCGCTCGTCGCGCGGCGCTGCAGCGCTATGGGCAAGCCCTTCCAGATCGGTGCCAGCCACATGAGCGGGGAC
Source organism: Acidimicrobiaceae bacterium (assembly GCA_025464005.1). Lineage (GTDB taxonomy): Bacteria > Actinomycetota > Acidimicrobiia > Acidimicrobiales > Bog-793 > RYN-46. The sequence goes on from JAODBO010000064.1 coordinate 33,172, forward strand.
ACGTCGCTCGGCCGTATCCGGCGGGCGCACGGGCTCTCACCGTCGGGCTTCCAGATCATCCTGCCCGACTGGTGCCCGCTGTCCGACGACGAGGTCGTCGCGGCTGTCGAGGGGCTTGCCGAGGCCGCAGACCCGTTGCCGATGACGTTGTACAACCCGCCCCACGCGAAGACCCGAGTCGCGCCCGAGCTCTTCGGCCGCCTGACCGAGCACGTACCGCAGCTCATCGGCATAAAGGTCGCAGGCGGTGATGCCGCGTGGTACCGGGCCATGGACGAGTACGCGCCCGGGCTCGCCATCTTCGTGCCCGGTCACCTGCTTGCCACCGGGGTGCGATTGGGCGCGGCCGGCTCCTACTCGAATGTCGCCTGTCTGAGCCCGGCCGGTGCCGTGGCATGGCACGCCATGATGACCGAGTCGCCCGATGCGGCGGCCGACCTGGAGCGTCGGATCAACGCCTTCCTCGACGTGCACATCATGCCGTTGAAGAAGCAGGGCTTCGCAGATGCTGCGCTCGACAAGACACTCGCGCACATCGGTGGTTGGGCGCCGGTGGGGACGCGTACCCGTTGGCCTTTCCGGTGCGTAGACGAGGAGCTCGCCGAGTCGTTGCGGCCGGTGGCGCGACGCGAGATGCCGGAGCTGTTCGGCGAGTCCAGCGAGTGAGGAACTCGGATCCGGGTTTCCCTCTACACGACCAGGACCAGCCCGGCTTGATGCTCGGCTGCGCTCGGTCTACTGTCAACAGAACGGGGGACGGAGTGCTCGAGGACGCAGACGGCGGGTTGCCGCGGCGTCCCACCCTCCGGCCGGCAACCATGCCGATCGTCGGCACCCCCCGAACGGGGCTCTAGATGAATGAGGACAGCGTCGTGGACGGTGTGAGATATCGGGGTGCAGCACAGCCGGGACTCCGGCTCGAGGCGCATCGTTTCGCGACGAGGCCGTCGTGAAGCCGGTGATCGTGGTCGCGGAGAGCGCCTTCTCGGATCACGAGGCCTTGCAAGCGCACTTCGCCGATCTCGCGGAGCTGCGGTTCTGCGACGTCTCCACCCCCGAAGCCGTGGCCGGCGCGACCGCGGACGCGTCCGGCATCGTCGTGGCTCTCCACCCGCTGCGCCGGCCCTACATCGAGGCGTTCGGGCCCGGCGTCAAGGTGATCGGGCGGGCCGGAGTCGGTCTCGACTCGATCGATCTCGAGGCTGCCGAGTCTCTCGGAGTCGCCGTCGTGAACGAGCCGGCCTACGGGGCGTTCGAGGTCGCATCGCACGGGGTCGCGATGATGCTCTCGCTCCAGAGGAACCTGCCTGTAGCCGACCGCTACGTGCGCGCCGGGTGGTCGGGAAAGCTCACCCTCGGGCAGGTCAAGCCGGTGGACGAGCTCACCGTGGGGCTCGTTGGCTGCGGCAGGATCGGATCCGCCGCCGCCGGGATGCTCCGCGGACTGGTCGAGCGCGTCGTCGCCTACGACCCGGTCGCCGTCACTCTTCCGAGCGGTGTCGATCGGGCGGACAGCCTCGAGGAGCTGCTCGCACAGAGCGATGTCGTATCCCTGCACCTCCCGCTTACCGAGGAGACGCGCGGCGTGATCAACGCCGAGCGGCTCGCGTCGATGAGGCCCGGGGCGCTGCTGATCAACGTCTCCCGTGGGCCGCTCATAGACGAGCCCGCACTTGCGGACGCCCTCCGGAGCGGGCATATCGGCGGAGCAGGCCTCGACGTCTTCACCACCGAGCCGCTACCGGCGGACTCGCCGCTGCTCGGCGCGCCAAACACGATCTTGTCGCCCCACATCGCTGCCTACTCGGAGCGCTCGGCATGGCGACTCGCGTCGTGGACCATCGAAGACACGATCGCGTGGATAGTGTCCCGGGAGGTCCGTAACGGCAACCTCGTCGTCGCGGGAAGCCGATGACCTCGCACAGATCGAGGCCCGCGCCAGGCACCCGGACCTGACGAGGGGAGGGGAACCAAGTTGGAAGAGATCTTCGTACCCGCTTCGGGGATGGCGATGGAAGAGGCCCTACTCAGCGAATGGCTGAAGCAGCCCGGTGACCACGTCGGCGCGGGCGAGGCAGTCGCCGTCGTGGAGACCGACAAGGCGAGCGTTGAGCTCAGCCCGGTGTCCGCCGGTGTCCTCGGCCGGCACCTGTTCGCTGCCGGCACAACGGTCAAGGCGGGAGCGACCGTCGCGTACCTGCTCGCCGAGGGCGAGGTCGAGCCGGAGGCGCAGGGCTCGGCCCCGGGAAGCGAGCCGACCCGTACGGGCGTTGCCGATGGCGAGCAGGGGAGTAAGCCGGCGGCTGAGAATGGCGCGGCCGGATCCTCGGCTCCGGCTCGCAAGTCACTCAGTCCACGCCAGCGTCGCGCGGCGGCGCTCGCCTCCGCATCCGCGGCGCCACCCCCATTTTCTGGATTCTCCTCGCCGGAACCGGCGCCGTCGAGACCCGAGCAGTCCCCCGCCACGAGCGCGCCGGAGGCCCCGCGGGTGCCTACGGCCACGGACGGATTCCGCCGAGCCATCGCCGCGCAGGTCGCCGAGTCCTGGCGCACGATCCCGCACTTCTCCGTCGGTCGAGACGTCGACGCGACCAGTCTCACGGCGGCGCTGTCGGTCGCCCGTCGCTACAACCGGTCGGTGACGATCACGGACTTCCTGCTGTCGGCCCTCGGACAGGCGCTCGTCCGCACCGGCAGGCGATCGGACGTCGGCCTCGCCGTCGCGACCGACTGGGGAGTGCTGATCCCCGTCGTGCGTGACGCAGGGGGCACGCCGTTCGAGGAGCTCGCCGCCCGGCGCAAGGCCGCCGTCGATCGGGCGCGCTCACGCCGTCTCGGCTCGGACGACTCGCTGACGCCGTTCGCGACGCTCTCGAACCTCGGGACGATGGGCGTCGACTGGTTCACCGGAGTGGTGCCCATGGGCCAGAAGGCCCTTCTCACCGTGGGCCGTGTGGCCGACCGGGCAGTGGTGGAGGGTCGGGGCATCGCGATACGAGCGCAGTTCTCGGCGACGCTGACCGCCGATCACCGCGAGCTCGACGGAGCCGACTCCGCGAGGTTGCTGGGCTATTTCGTCGACGCCGTCGAGTCATCGGGCGGGGAGGTGGGTACGTGAGTACGATCCCGGACACCAAGGACTCTGCCGAGGCCTCGGTCGAACAGACCGTTGGCTGGTTGAGCAGGATGCTCCTCATCCGCAGGTTCGAGGAGCGTGCCGAGCAGCTCACCCTGCGCGGCAAGATCCCCGGCGGCGTGCATCCCGCCGTCGGGCAGGAGGCGACGGCAGTCGGCGTCGCATCGGTGCTAACTACGGCCGACACGGTTTCGGCCCCGCACCGCGGCCATCATCACGCCCTCGCAAAAGGGATGTCGCCCGATCGTCTCATGGCCGAGCTCTTCGGCAAGGCCACCGGTGTCTCGGGGGGCCGCGGGGGGTCGATGCACCTCGCCGACTTCGAGATCGGGTTCATCGGCTCGAACGGAATTGTCGGGGCGTCCGTCGGCGTGGCACTCGGGGACGCGTTCGCCGCCCACTACCGGCACGAGCAGCGCGTGGCGGTCGCCTTCTTTGGCGACGGGGGCGTGAACACCGGAAGGACCTGGGAGGCGGTCAACCTCGCGAGCGCGTGGAAGCTGCCTCTCGTCGTCGTCTGCGAGAACAACCTCTACGCGGTGGAGACCCCGACGGCCGAGGTGACCGGCGGCGGCTCGATCGTCCGGCGGGCGGAGGGCTTCGGAGTCGCGGCCGTCTCGGTAGACGGCCAGGATGTCGGCGAAGTCCGCGAGGCGGCCTCGGCCGCGAAGAAGCGCGCGCTCGCCGGTGAGGGGCCGACGTTCATCGAGGCGCGGACCTACCGCTATTCCGGACACGGCTCGGGCGAGGGCCCGGGTGCCTACCGCACGGTCGACGAGATCGAGCAGTGGCGGAGCTCCCGAGACCCGATCATGCGGCTGCGCGCCGCGCTCGCAAAGGCTGGCCAGATCACCGACGACGAGTACGCGCGCCTTGAGACCGAGGCCGATCGCGAGGTCGACGAGGCCGTGCGGTTCGCGGAAGAGTCGCCCTGGCCGGACGAGTAGCCGGCCCTGATGGCGGTCTCGGGGGCCGGGGGGAGTCATCGGCACGAAGCACTGGGGCCGACGCGAACAAACAGAGATGGAACGAGGTGATGTCATGGCAGATCTGATCGATACGGGGGTATCTGCTCCCCCAGGCGCCCTCAGCACCTCGGAGCACAGCATCCGGACGTCGCCGAGCGGCAAAGCGCCTCCTGGGCTCCGAATGGTCCGCTCCTGGATCGACAAGCGGTTCTTCGCGATAGCCGCTACTCCGGCGATCGTGCTCGTGACGCTGGTGACCTTGATCCCGCTGATCGTCGGGATCTACCTGAGCTTCACGAACTACCAGCCGATCAGCCCGTCGTTCAAGTTCGCGGGTCTTGTGAACTACCGTCAGCTCTACCACGACGGGAATACTCACGCCGCTATCAAGAACTCCCTGATATTCGCGGGGGCCGGGATCGTCGTCGAGCTGTTCTTCGGCCTCTGCATAGCCCTGCTGCTCGCCAGGCGGATGCGGGGAATGTCGATACTTCGGACCATCTACGTCCTGCCGCTCATGGTGGCTGGGGTCGCGTCGGCTGTCACGTGGCGAGCGTTGCTCAACACGAGCAACGGTTGGGTGAACTACTTCCTCGGGCTCGTCGGCCTCGGCCAGCCCAACTGGCTCGCCAGCACGTCGACGGCGATGCCCTCGGTGATCCTCGCCGACGCCTGGGGCGGTGTGCCCATCATCGCGATCGTGCTACTGGCTGGCCTGCTCTCGCTTCCGAAAGAGCCCGTGGACGCGGCGAGGATGGACGGTGCCTCCGAGTTCGCGATCCTTCGTTTCATCACCTTGCCGGGCATCCGCCCGGTGCTGGCCTTCGCGGTGCTCTTCCGGCTCGTCGACCTGTTCAGACAGTTCGCTCTGTTCTCCATCGTGACCGGAGGCGGTCCCGGTCTGGCCACGAACGTCCTCAACTTCTACGTGTACCAGACGACGTTCGTCTTCGGCGAGCTCGGCTACGGAGCGGCACTCGCCATCGCGCTCGTCGTGCTGATGGCCATCCCTCTCCTCATCATCTTCAAGCTGGCATCGCGAGGCCGATAACGTGGCTACGACCCTTCCCTCCCTACCCGCGACCGCACCGGTCGTCGGCCGACGCTCGTTCTTCGGCGGCTTGATCAGGACCCGAAAGGCCCGGCGACGGACCGTCAACGGGCTTACGATCTTTAGCTTGTGCGTCGGCGCGCTGTTCGTGCTTCTCCCGCTGTTCTGGTTGATCGACACCGCCTTCAAGCCGGCGCAGCTCGCATTCCAGATCCCGCCGCACTTCTTCTACCGGCCGACGCTCGCGAACTTCCGCACCCTCATCAGCGGCCAGGACAGCCAGTACTTCAGCGACCTCGGCCACTCGCTCATCCTCATGGTCTCGAGCGTGCTCGTCGCGCTCGTCCTCGGGATCCCCGCGGGGTACTCCCTCGCCCGCTCGCGTTTTCGGGGCAGCAAGACGATCACGGTGTGGCTGATCATCGCCTACATCACACCGGCGCTCGTCTACATCGTTCCGCTGTACGCGATCTACCAGAAGCTGAATCTCACCGGTTCCTACCTGTCGCTCATCTTGTACTACGAGACCTTCGAGCTCCCCCTCACGATCTTCTTGATGCGCAGCTACTTCTCCGACGTGCCGCGTGAGCTCGACGAGGCGGCCCGCATCGACGGGTGCACGCGATGGCTGGCGTTCCGCAAGGTGATCCTCCCGCTCGTCTGGCCCGGTATCGCCACGGTCACGATCCTCGTGGCGATGAGCTCCTGGGGCGAGTACTTCGGAGCGCTCATCTTCGCCGGACCGAGCACGACGACGGCACCGGTCGCGATCCAGAACTACATCGGTCTCGACAGCTCCAACTGGAGTGCCATGGCAGCCGCGGCATGCTTCCTCGTGGTACCGGTGCTCGCGCTGACGGCCTTCGCGCAGCGGGGGTACATGCGCCAGATCCAGTCGGCTTCGACCGGCTGAGGTCGCTCAGCTTCGTACGTCGAAGATGTCGCACGTGCCGCCAGCCGAGCCACGAAGAAGATCACGAATGGAGATCCGACCATGAAGATCGTTGGAGTCGAGACGATCCGGCTCGAGGAGCTCCCCGAGTTCACCGCAGTGCGGGTCCACACCGACGACGGCGTCGTTGGGCTCGGTGAGACCTGCTTCGGCCCGGAAGCCGTCGAGGCCTACATTCACGAGTCGGTCGCCGGACGCCTTATCGGTCAGAACCCGCTAGCGATCGAACGTCATGCGAAGGAGCTGCCCGGCTTCTACGTCACGCACGGCGGCACGGGCGTGTCCACGAGAGCCCACTCGGCGATCGACATCGCCCTGTGGGACATTCTCGGCAAGGTCAGCGGGCAGCCGCTCTACCAGCTCCTCGGCGGCCCGTTCCGTGACAGCGCCCCGATCTACAACACCTGTGCCGGCTACCGCTACGGGCGCGCCGAGGCGCAGTACCGAGGCACGAGCCGGCCGCCCAGCCTCGACGAGGGGCTCGGGGACACGGGCGTGGCGTCGCGGGGGCCCTACGAAGACCTCGACGCGTTCCAGCACCGCGCCGGCGAGCTCGCCGAGAGCCTCCTCGCAGAGGGGATAACGGCGATGAAGATCTGGCCCTTCGACGAGGTCGCCCGATCGGGTGGCGGCCGCCACATCTCCCTCGAGGACCTGGGTCGCTGCCTCGAGCCGTTCGACAAGATCAGGTCCACGGTCGGCGACCGCATGGAGATCATGGTCGAGCTGCACGGGCTGTGGGACCCGGTGCCGGCGATCCGGATCTGTCAGGCACTCGAGGACTACCGGCCGTACTGGGTCGAGGACCCGATCGAGCTCGACAGCTTCGAGGCCCTCGCCCGCATCCGCGACGCGACCGACGTCCGGTTCGCACTGGGCGAGACGCTCGGTAGCCAGCCGTACTACAAGCGCCTGTTCGACTCCGGCTGCGTCGACGTCGTCATGTTCGACTTCGGCTGGGGTGGCGGCATCTCCGAGGCCCGGCGGGTGGCAGGCCTTGCGGAGGCGTACGGGCTGCCGATCGCTCCGCACGACTGCGTCGGGCCGGTCGCGCTCTGCGTCGGGGCGCATTTCTCGATAGCTACGCCCAACGTGCTCATCCAGGAGACGGTGCGCGCCTACTACACCGACTGGTACCGAGATGTCGTCACCGAGCTACCGATCATCGAGGGCGGCAGGATCACTCCGCCCGACCGTCCAGGTATCGGCGTCGAGCTCCTGCCGGACCTGACGTCGCGGTCCGACGCGCACGTCCGTATCACCCGCTGACGAGACGCAGCCTCACCCCGCTCGCAGTTGACGGAGACGGACCGGACGCGGCCTGCGAAGCTCGTCGAACAACAAGGAGAGCGCACGATGCAGGAACATCGGCCGACCCATCCCTGGGTGGAGCTAGCCAGTAGCAGCATCCGCTTCGCGATCGTCGGGGCGTTCGTTCCCGGCTGGGAGGAGTTGCGCGACTTGGTCGTGCAGGCCGAAGAGCTCGGCTTCGACGCCTACTGGCTGAACGACCACCCGACGCGCTCGATGGACTGCTGGACGACGCTCGCCGGCCTCGCCATGGCGACGACGAGGATCCGCCTGATGTCGCTCGTCAGCTGTATCTACTACCGCAGCCCCGCCCTGCTCGCGCGCCAGGCGGCGGACGTCGACCGCCTGAGCGGTGGACGGCTCGTGCTCGGCGTAGGCGTGGGAGACGACGTCCCGGAGTTCGCACAACTGGGCATCGACTTCCCGCCGGCGCGCGAGCGCCAGCGGGCCCTCGAGGAGACACTCGAGATCGTCTCGGGGCTGTGGAGCGGAGAGCCCTTCTCCTATGCGGGCGAGCACTTCTCGCTCGAGCGGGCGAAGATGTCGCCAGGGCCCGTCCAGGAGCCGCACGTCCCGGTGATGATCGGCGGTGGCGGCGAGAAGGTAACCCTGCGCCAGGTGGCCCGGTACGCGGATGTCTCGAACTTCGGTCCCCACGAATGGGTCGGAAGCGCCTTCACCCTCGACGACGTCACACGGAAATACGACGTGCTGCGAGGCTACTGCGAGGAGATCGGCCGGCCCTTCGACTCGATCCTGCGTAGCCACTGGACCCCGTTGCTCACGCTGGCGCCTTCGGCTTCGGCTCTCGAGGTCAAGCGAGCCTCGAGCCGGATCCCCGACGCCGGGCGGCTGAAGATGGAGTCCTTGTTCGCGACGCCCGACGGGGCGATCAAGCACTACCAGGCCCTCGCTGACCGGGGCGTACAGTACTTCCTCGCGACCGTCAACGGACGAGACGACGAGACGATCCGCCTGCTCGCCGACGAGGTCCTTCCGGCGATTCGCCCGGCTCGGATCTGACCGCAAGGGGCACCCGGGCCCTACGCACGCCGAAGGTAACTCTCGCACCGGGGTGTCCGTGGCCGCGAGCCCGCCCTCCGCTGGTGGCCAGGTCCCCGGTGGTGGCCATCAAAAGTCTCCGCTGGTGGCCAGGAGAAGTCCCCGCCTCTCAGTGAGGATCCACCTGAAGTGCCCCTCGGCCGGTAACGGTGGCGGTGTCTGCCAACGCCGCACCGACCAAGGGGCACCTCTGAAACCAGGCTCTCCTGGGTAATCCGTGGGTGCCTGAGTAACCCATCGGCGAA
>JAODBO010000029.1 GCA_025464005.1 Acidimicrobiaceae bacterium
GACGCGCAACCGGTCGAACGTCGTGTGGCGCATCAACGTACCTTCAGCCAAGGAGGGGGAAATGATCCAACGTTCAGAGCGTGTCGGGACCATGAGAGGGCGCTTGCGCAAGGCAGGGCTTCTCGGAGGGGCGCTCGGTCTGGTCGCAGCTGTCGCCGGGACGACGGGGGGCTCGGCGCAGGTGCGAAGCCATGCGACGAGCGCCACGATCCGCGTCGCGGTCGTGTCGAACCCGGACATGGAGGCGATCGAGAAGCTCACGCCAACCTTCGAGAAGCAGAACCCGGGGATCAAGGTCGTCTACGACACCCTGCCCGAGAACAATGAGCGCCAGCTCATCGAGACCGACATCACCACCCACGCCAACGAGTTCAACGCGGTGATGATCTCGAACTACGAGACGCCCATCTGGGCAAAGAACGGCTGGATCGTCAACCTCACTCCCTACGCGACAGCGGACAAGACCTACGACGTCGGCGACCTCATCAAGCCGATCGCGGAGTCGTTGTCCTACAAGGGCGGCCTGTACTCGGTGCCTTTCTACGGGGAGTCGTCCGACGTGTACTACCGCAAGGACCTCTTCGCAGCAGCGGGGCTGACCATGCCCCTGCACCCGACGTGGGCCCAGATTGCGACCTTTGCCCAGAAGCTCAACGATCCCTCGAAGGGCGTCTCGGGCATCTGCCTTCGCGGGCAGTCCGGCTGGGGTGAGAATCTCGCCGCGCTCGACACGGTGATCAACACCTTCGGTGGCTCGTGGTTCAACAAGAAGTGGCAGCCCCAGCTCACCTCGCCGGCCGACACGAGTGCGGTCAACTTCTACGTGAACCTCGTCCGCAAGTACGGCGAGCCGGGCGCATCCAACGACGGCTTCACGGAGTGCCTGAACGACTACACCGGCGGCAAGGTCGCGATGTGGTACGACGCGACGGTCGCGGCCGGGTCGATCGCTGCGGGGTCGCCGACCGTCTTCGCCAACACCGGCTACGCGTACGCACCCACGGGACCAGCGGGGATCAAGTCGGGGTGGCTCTACACGTGGTCGCTGAGTATCCCGAAGGGCACGCCGAACGAGGCGGCGACGTGGAAGTACCTCTCGTGGGCTACCGGCAAGCAGTACATCATGCTGAGCGGCCAGAAGCTCGGTTGGGCGCAGGTTCCCCCTGGCAGCCGGGTGTCGACCTACAGCATCCCGCAGTACAAGAAGGCCGCTAGCGCCTTCGCCACCGTGACGCTCAATTCGATCACGGCGGCGAATCCCGACCACCCGACGGCGAAGCCGGTTCCTTACGTAGGCGTGCAATTCGTCGACATCCCACAGTTCGTCAACCTCGGGACGGAAGTGTCGAACCAGATATCCGCCGCGATCGCGGGCACGGAGTCCGTGAGCCAGGCACTGGCGACGAGCCAGCAAGATGCCGTGACCACGGTGAGTCAAGCGGGCCTGAAGTAAGGACGACCTGAGGGCGGCGGGAGACGAGCGACAGTTCACCTCATGAGTGACATTCTCGCCCCGGCCAAGCAGCTGTCGGCGGGTCTCGGGAGGACCGCGACCCGCCGACAGTCCCCTCGTGCGACTCCCTCGCGACGTCGCCAGGCGTGGGTGCGGCGTCTACCGCTCGTCCCCGCGCTGATCTACATGATCGTGGTGACCCAGGCGCCGTTCGTCGTGACCTTCTGGTACAGCCTGCGCAGCTGGAACCTTCTCGAGCCAGGATCCAACAGATTCGCGGGATTCAACGAGTACCGGATTGCCTTCGCGGATCCCGCCTTTCGCGCCGCCGCGATCAACACCGTAGAGATGACGGCGTCTGCGGTGATCATCTCGATGCTCCTCGGGACGGCGCTCGCCATTCTCGTCAATCGCAAGTTCCTCGGTCGGAGCATCGTTCGGACGATGCTCATCACGCCGTTCCTGGTCATGCCGGTGGCTACCGCTCTTCTGTTCAAGACGACGATCTACGACCCGATCTACGGATTGCTCGACTTCGTCCTGTCGCCCTTCGGCGTGCACCACGTCAACTGGATCGGATCCTTCCCGATGCCCTCGATCGTGGCCGTCCTCGTCTGGGAGTGGGCGCCGTTCATGATGCTCATCGTCCTCGCGGGGCTGCAGGGCGAATCCCTCGAGGCGCTGGAGGCCGCACGCGTCGACGGGGCGAACGCTTACCAGATGTTCGTGTCGATCACGTTCCCGCACCTGCGTCGCTACATCGAGCTCGGCCTGCTGCTCGGCTCGATCTACATCGTCCAGACCTTTGGCGAGATCTACACGATCACTCAAGGTGGGCCCGGAACGGCCACGACCAACCTCCCGTACTACCTCTACGAGCAGGCGTTCAACGCCTTCAATATCGGCACGGCCGCGGCAGCGGGCGTGATCGTCGTCATCGCGACCGAGATCGTCGCGACCTTTGCACTGCGCTTGCTCTCGAGCTTGTTCAAGGCGTCGGAGGTGATGAGCTGAGATGGCCAAAGGATCCGACCACCGCCGGCGACACAAGCGAGGCACGCGTGAGTGGGCGCTCGGGAACTTCTGGACGGCCGTCACGTGGGTCGCCGCCTTCGTCCTGTTCTTTCCGGTGCTCTGGATGGTGCTCACGTCGTTCAAGGCCGAGAAGGCTGCGTACACGAGCCCTCCGCGGATCGTGTTCCATCCGACGCTCTCGGAGTTCTCGCAGGTGTTTTCGGGTGGCGTCGGGCCGCCGTTGGAGCACTCGCTGTTCGTCACCATCACCTCGACGGTCGTCGTTCTCGTGCTCGCCGTGCCCGCTGCCTACAGCCTCTCGATCCGGCCGGTGAAGCGCTGGTCGGACGCGCTGTTCTTCTTCCTGTCGACGAAGATGCTGCCTTACGTCGCCGCGATCGTGCCGATCTACATCGTCGCCAGGAACCTCGGCCTGCTCGACAACGACTGGGAGCTCGTGATCCTGTACACCGCGATGAACCTTCCGATCGCCGTGTGGATGATCAGATCGTTCTTGTTGGAGGTCCCGAAGGAGGTACTCGAGGCTGCGCGCATCGACGGAGCAAATCTCTGGACCGAGGTCACCCGGGTGATCATGCCGATCGTGGTCCCCGGTATCGCCGCGACTGCGCTGATATGCGTCATCTTCTCCTGGAACGAGTTCTTCTTCGCGGTGAACCTGACCGCGACGAAGGCGGGGACCATGCCCGTGTTCCTCGTCGGCTTCATACAGAGCGAGGGCCTCTACTGGGCGCGCCTCGCTGCAGCGTCGTCGATCGCAAGCCTTCCGGTCATTCTCGCGGGATGGTTGGCGCAAAAGCAGCTCGTTCGCGGTCTCTCGCTCGGCGCGCTGAAGTGAGGCGCGGGGCGCGGGTGCACCGAAACTGGTTCGCGGCATGGCTTAGAAGTCTGGTCGGAGCATCACCGGAAGAGGAGAGGGAGCACCCATGCAGGCCGTTGTGATCGAGTCGCCCGGAGACGTCGGGGTCGCTGAGGTCAAGGACCCCACTCCTGGCCCTGACGAGATCGTCGTCGCTGTGCGGGCATGCGGGATATGTGGCACCGACTTGCATCTCGCGGATGGCGACTTCACCGCGGCCCGCTATCCGCTCGTGCCGGGTCACGAGTTCGCAGGCGAGGTGGTCGCGGTGGGAGGCGACGTCACGAGCGTCGCGACGGGCGCGCTCGTGGCCGTCGACCCCTCTCTCTACTGCGGTCACTGCCGACAGTGTCGGTCCGGCCACGGCAACCTCTGCGAGAACTGGAACGCGATCGGGGTCAGCGTTGCCGGCGCTGCCGCCGAGTACGTCGCGGTTCCCGAATGGAACGCGCACGTCCTGCCCGCGGGTTTCGACATGTCGCTCGCCGCGCTCATCGAGCCGCTCTCCTGCGCCGTGCACGGCTACGACCTCGTTCATACCAAGCTCGGCGACCGCTTCCTCATCTACGGCGCCGGGACCATGGGCGTGATGCTCCTGCTGCTGGCGAGCCGCTCCGGTGCCATCGCGGTCACCGTCGTCGAGCCCAACGCTGCACGCCGCGCGCGAGCCAGTGAGTTCGGTGCGACGGTGGTGGTGTCGAGCGGGGATGAGCTCGACCCGCCTATGGGCTACGACGTCGTCATGGATGCCACGGGCGTGATCGCAGCGATCGAGGACGGCATCAAGCGGGTCCGTCGCGGCGGCACGTTCCTCCAGTTCGGCGTGGCCGCCGCGCAGGCGACAGCAAGCGTGTCGCCGTATCGCATCTACAACGACGAGATCACGCTCGTTGGGGCGATGGCCGTGCTCGAGAGCTACGACCGAGCGTGCGATCTGACGACCGAGATCGATCTCGGGCTGGCGAGGCTCGTCAGCGACCGGCTCCCGCTTCAGGACTACGTCGGCGCGCTCGAGCGCGCTCGCCGGAGCGAGGGATACAAGATCCAGCTGTCACCCGGCGGCCCCTGAGGATGCTGGCCCGCATGGGCCCTGGCGAGAAGGTTTACCGAGTCGATCGCGCCTGGGATCCGCTATCTGCCTTTGGAGGTGATCTGCCCACACCGCTGGCCCGCCGCCGAGGCAAAGCGCGTACCAACCGACTGGCCGCCAGTCTCCTCATCACAGCAGGCCTCCGCGTACCGAGTGGCACGATTACTACGCCGTCGTCCGTGACCGAGACGACATAGCACCTGCCAGCCGACGCGGGCTGGTGTCGGCTCGGGTTCTTAGGATCAGCACTGGGTTGACGGACACGGATGCACGGTTGTCTGCGGTCGCGAACTGTCTGCGGTCGTGAACAGGCTTTCGATTACCGGACCCGGTCACCGTGATACGACGCCCACCGTTTCCGGTGGTCTTCCGAACGGGCGGCCCGCGGAGCTTCATTTATCCTATAAAAGGACGAAGTCCCTCGGAGAACAGCGATGCTCGGCCGGGATCGCCTGAGCGCTCGGGCAGGACGTCCTGTCTGGCAATAAATAACCTAAAGGGGACGGACGTGCATGACGACAGAGTCAGCATCGAGGACCGCGTCAGCCGGATGCTCGAGACCCGGATCCGCCCCGCCCGCCACCGCGACCGGGCCGTCTGCGCGGTGCGGGCTTGGAGCGCGCCCGGGCGCTCGACGCCGCCTGCCGAGGCGATTGCCGCGTCGTATGCGCCGCTCGAGACCGGGTCGCCCTGGGGCGCACCGTGGCAGACCACCTGGCTCGAGATCTCGGCGGAAGTTCCGGCGACGTGGGCTGGAGGGCGTGTGGAGCTGCTCGTCGATCTCGGGTTCAGCGCGCACAGTCCCGGGTTCCAAGCCGAGGGCCTCGCGTACGATCGGGACGGGCGGATCCTGAAG
>JAODBO010000100.1 GCA_025464005.1 Acidimicrobiaceae bacterium
GTGCAAAATCCGGTTGCCTGCCGGACCTCATCGCCCCCGCGCGACCGTCGACGCACCCGAGCGGCATGGCGCTCCAAGTAGCTGAGAACCGCGTCCACGCTCGTTGAGTGCGCGAACTGGACGGTGCGCGCGATCTCGGGAGTGCCGAGGGCATGCAGCAGGCTGACGGACTTCGGAGCCGCAAAAGTGCAGTCGAACCCAATGATGCGCACTCGGTGATGGCGCGAATCCAGGATCTCGCCCGTTTCCGGGTCTGCCCCAGCGAGCAGCGCCCGCATCGAAACCGGCTCCACGACGCGTGCGGCGAGGCCGAGAGCCTCGGCGAGGGAGCCAGTCCACACACCGAGCGGCTCGACAAAAGCCGGCAAGCCGTCGCCTCGACCCGCAGCGGCGCTCAGGTAGTAGAGCTCGCCACCCCAATGGACCTTGGCCACGCTGAGCACGCAGCGACGGTAGGAACCGGAACTCTTGTTGGATCTACCGTTTTCTGTCGTAACGCAAGAGTGCCCGCTGGGCTACTTCGGCCGCAGCTTGAGCGAGCTCTGCCGGCTCGAGAATCTCGACGTCGGGTCCGAGGCGCAAGAGCAAGCGCCCGAACCAGTGCTCGTCGGCTACCTCAATCGAAAAGACGACGCGACCGTCCTCGAGTCGTTCGGGGGATCCGACGGCAAAGCGCTCGAGCAATGCGTCGCGACCGGCCGGCACCGCGATCCGCGCCAGGCGCGTGGAGCCTCCTCCGACGAAGGCACGCTCACCGGAAAGCTCGGCTGGTGGGACACGAATCGGGTCATGTCCCGGCGCGGAACGAACCTCGACGACCCGGTCGACTTGAAACCGGCGCCAATCGGCAGCGAGATGACAGTACGCGTCGAGGTAGAACCGACCCTCGCGCGCAACGACTGCATAGGGGGCGACAATCCGAGTCGTCTCGTCGCCGCGCTTTGCGCCGAGATAGTCGATCTCGACGAGGAGTCCATCCGCAGCGGCCCTGCGCAGCTCGCCGAGATGCTCGGGCGCTTCGAGCTCGACATGAACCCGATCCGCGCCAAGCGCCTGCTCGAGCTTTCCAAGTGCCGTCGCAAGCGGGCCGGACCCGTCCGAGCCGCGAATTGCGAGCAGACTTCGTGCTGAGGCAGCGAGGGCGAATCCCTCCTCGGGGGTGAGGCGTGGCGGACGACGCAAGGCCTCGAGCCCATAGGCGCGCACGGTTTCGTCGTCGAGGACAAGCTCGAGCAACTGATCGGGCGTATAGGGCGGCAGCCCACAACATGCAGCGAGCTCAAGTTCGCTCACGAGGACCTTCGGGTCGATGTCGAACCGCTCCGCGAGGTCATCGAGACGGGCCTCACCAACCCGCGCGAGGTAGGCGAGAACAGCGAGCAGACGACGCAGCCGATCGCCCGCCGGGAGGCTGTCGCTCATTGTCCCGACGCCCCCACGCCAGCGACAATCGATTCGAGTCGCTCGATCATGAGCGCTCGTAGCGCGGCCGGCTCGACAACCTCGACCGCATCGCCGAGGCCGAGCGCCCAGGCGATGAAGGCTGTTTCGTCGCCGACAGTGAACCGCAGACGAGCCGAGCCGTCTTCGTGGCGCGCAATCACCGCTGCCTCCCCGACGAGACCGATCGCCGAGTGCACCTCGCGCACGTCGACATCGATCAGTACCTCGGTCGCCGCTTCGGTGGCCGCGGCCCCACCCTCTCCCCGCGCGCCCCAGAACCGAAGCGCCGTCGTGGCATCGAAGTCGGGTGGCGGTTCATAGGATCCCGGAGAGCCCACCGCTGGTTGATCGGTCATCCGGTCGATGCGGAAGGTGCGCAACTCGCCGGAATCGCCCGCCGTTCGGTCGTTGCCGACGAGATACCAGCTACCCGACTTGAAGAGCAGCCCGTAGCCCTCGACCTCTCGCCGTCGACCGTGGTAGCCGAAGGAGACAGGAGAGCGCGAACGGACCGCATCCTGTACGACGCCGAGCGCCGGCAGGACGGGAAGGATGACAACCGGTGGCAGGTCACTCACCTGTGGTGCACCGAGCTTGGCAAGGGCGTCGCCGCCACCGCCGCCCTCTAGGCGAACTGCCGCGACGGCGAAGGCGAGAGCCGCGTGCTCCTCTTCATCGAGATCGAGCTCGGCGAGGTAGTACTCGTTCGGGTCGATGCGGTAACCGACCTGATCGTCTCCTTCGATGCGCTCCGCGAGGAGCGGAATGCCACCATCGCGCAGCGTCCGCTTGTCCCGTTCGAAGGCCTGGCGCAGGGCCCCAGGCTCTGGCGGGTAGCCTGAGACCGCAGCACCGATCTCTCGCAGTGAGAGCGGTCGCGGTGTCTGCAGCAGCGCGAGCACGAGGTTCGTGATCCGTTCGAGCCGGTTCGGGCGCGCTGGCACGTCAGCAATCTAAGCCCCTACCGCCCGCCCGACCTACTCCTATACGTACGCGAGAGGTCGGAACTTAAAGACAAGGATGCGCAATGCCTACTCGAGACGAGCTGCGAGACGTGGCGATCATCGCCCACGTCGACCACGGCAAGACGACGCTCGTCGACGCCATGCTCCGCCAGGCCGGCACACTCGGCGAACGGGTCGAAGTACCCGACCGTGCGCTCGACTCGACCGACCTTGAGCGCGAGAAGGGCATCACGATCCTTGCCAAGCAGGCGGCATTTCGCTTTGGCGAGCGACGACTGAACATCGTCGACACCCCAGGACACGCCGACTTCGGCGGTGAGGTCGAGCGCGCGCTGGCGATGGTCGACGGCGCCATGCTCCTCATCGACGCCGCTGAGGGCCCGCGTCCCCAGACCCGTTTTGTGCTCCGCAAGGCCTTCGAAGCCGGGCTCCCCGTCATCCCGATCATCAACAAGGTCGACCGTCCCGATGCACGAATTGCCGAGGTGCTCGACGAGACCCTCGAGCTCTTTTTCGACCTTGATGCCCCCGAAAGCCAGCTCGACATCCCCTTCTGCTACGGCAGTGCACGCGAAGGTTGGATGAGCTTCGAGGCACCCACCGGCACCGCCTCACGGCCTGCCGGGGGGAACTTGAACCCGCTCGTCGACGCGCTCTTCACCTATCTGCCGGCTCCCTCCTACACCGAGGGAAAGCCCTTGCAGGCCCTCGTCACCAACCTCGATGCGTCGCCGTACCTTGGGCGTCTCGCCATCTGTCGGGTCGTCGAGGGAACGATCCGCCGCTCGCAGAACCTCGCCTGGTGCCGCCAGAACGGGACAATCGAGCGCGCGAAGTGCGCCGAGCTGCTCGTCGCTGAGGGCTTGGACCGGGTCGCGGTCGACGAGGCCGGGCCGGGCGAACTCATCGCGATCGCCGGTATCGACGAGATCACGGTCGGCGAAACGCTCGCCGACCCGGAGAACCCCG
>JAODBO010000110.1 GCA_025464005.1 Acidimicrobiaceae bacterium
GGCCTCGTTCACCCGCGAAAGAGCGGCTACAGCCCTTTCGTCCAATATGTGACCGAGAAGGACGAGAAGGACCTTGGACCACCAGCGTGCGTCAGGTACATCCGAAGAGTCGCCGAAGTCATTACGACTCTCGACCACCTCTGCGATCCGCCACACGTAATCGGTCTCTCCATCAACCTGAGCAGCCAGCCAACCGTATTTGACGAGCTCATCGCGCAGATCGGCGACAAGATCGGTTCGCCCGTATCCAGAGAGGCGCAATCGCCGCTAGATCTCGGAGAGGCCGCGGAGCGTCGAGCAATGAAACGGGCCCGTACGCATCATGCAGCGTCAGGCCAAAGCTCCTCGTAGTAGCTCTGTCCCTCACCCCAGGAGGAAGCACAGTACAGAGTGCAGCTCCGGCGAAGCACGTGAACGGGAATGCGACCTATGCCCGGTGAGACATACCACCCGTATTCTCGGATGTGATGACATCGCTGCCGCTGTCGATCCAGATGCTGCTCCCGCTTCTCGCGGACGGGAATAGCCATCGGCGCGCCTGGACATTGATCCTTCTCCAGGGGCCTGGTCCGGAGATGCTCCGCACCCACATCCAAGAGATCCACAACGCGCTCGGCTCAAACAGTCCGGGGATCCCCGAGCTGAACGAGATTATCGATCTCTCTGGAGCGGCCGTGTCTGACGCAAGTGACACGATTCCCAATCAGCACTACCTCTCCCAAGCGACGCAGCGCCGCTTCGTGGAAATCGTCCCGGGGCGGGGCAAGGTTGTGCGGTACGTCGACCTCGCGACTGGCGATTCCGACGTCGGCAAGACAGAGGACCTCGGCAACGAATTCCACTTCATTCCCATCGACAGTAAGGCCGCCGAGAAGCTTTGGCAGACAGTCGAAAGTCGCATCAACGACCCGATCGACTCCGCGCTCGCGGGGCGAACCCTGACGATCGCCCAAGAGCGACTTCTCAAGGACTACGTGGCGCTGCACTTCGCACGCAACCCCCAGCTCCTTGAGGTGCATCACAAGTCGGTGAAGTCGGCCGTCGAAAACCAACTTGAGGAACTCGCTCGGACCCCGTTCGCCGCCGCGGCCTTCTACCGGAAGACCGGACTTCACGTCGCTCAGCTAGGTGGCGAGGCCGCACGCATCGGTGCCCGCGAGCTGCAGGGGCGGTTCACTGACCTGTACGAACGCGGGGCCTTGTTCCGCTTGACCGCACAGCGCATCTTCGAGGACGTGAAGGACCGCATCGATCCCCTTGGCGTCGAGCTGGTTACGCCGGCCTCCCCATCAAAAGAGTTCCTGGTCGGTGATGTGCCGGCACTCACGGTCCAAGAAGCAACAGGACGAGTGGGCGTCCTCGGTGGAGTTGCTGTCGACGAGGCTGAGTATTTATTCATGGCGCTAGCCCCCCAGCTCGTCGTGGCTCTTGGCCCGAGCGACGGCTACTCCTCGGCGGACGACACGCGGGTGGACCGGCTGAACAATTTCCAGGTGAACGGCGCGCGCGAACGCGTCTTCTTCCGGCCTAGTGCCGCTTTCGCCGTTCAGATCGAGGCCTGGCGACCGGCGTCTGAGACCTGACGACGCGCTTGATAGTCCTCAAACTCTGCTCACGCGGACTCGTGAACGATCGGAGCTAGGCGGGATGCTCCCGGTTGAAGGCGTCGAGTGCTGCCTGTGCTGCCTCCACTCGACCCTGTCGCTCCTGCGCCATGCCGGGCGCGAGTTCGGCTGACTCGGTGCCCTTGAGCGGCGTCGCGGCGAGCAGTTCGTCGTATGCGGCCACCGCGCCGCGAAGCTCGGCAGGGAGCCGTTGACGCTCTTCGAAAAAGTCCTCGGCCATGACCCGCACCCCCTGTTTCATAGACTGAGGTGTGAAACTTCACGAATGTAGTTCGTCCACAGCTGTGGAGATGATATCCCCCGCGATATCCCCGCGAAGAGGGACTACCGATCCACAGGCCAATGGACGCACAGTGACGCCATGACCGAACTACAGCAGTGTGGTTTACACCGTCATCCGCCGTAGGCGCGAGGTGTGGGTCCTGAAGGGCCAGATTTTCCAGGCCCGACCCTCCAGGACCCATCGAGCGCACGTGGTGGAACTGGCATACACAGCGGTCTTCCAAACCGCCGCCCTGCTCCGGGATTGTGGGTTCGAGCCCCACCGTGCGCACGCTTGGCGCTGCAAACTACCTCTTCAAGACCTACTTCGCGGTCGTCTTCTCCTGCCTAGGCCTATCCGGTACGGAAACTTGCACACCGGCAGACCAACAAAGTGCCGTGCAAGGTCATCGCGCAAAACCTGTCGTGCTCATCGCCAGCATCCACAAGATCGGGTTGGCTGGCTAGCGCCCGTTTATCTAGTCCCCGTCCGAGATGGGAGTCGTTTGCGGAGCAGTCGCTGCCTCCTCGCTCGGAGTCGGGTTCGCCGGCTTCACCGGCGCAAAATTGGGCGTGGGGGCGATGTCCGACGAAGCGCTCTTTCCCGCGCGCTCGCCTTGATCGCCTCCTCCTTGCTGGTGCTGGGTATTCTCGTGCTCGGTCATGCGACCCCCCTTCCCGCGTGAGGCTAGACCTCCTTGGTATCTGGGCGCGGGACGAACACTTGATCCATCCACCATCCTGATCTGAACTTCGCCAAGCGCGTCGGGGCTGTCACTTTCAGGTACACCTGCCAGCCGATGACCGATGGAGATGGATTGGTCGGAGGGAAAGTGACCGATGTCGTCAATTCCTCGCCTGGATCGACGTATTGCTGGTTGAACGCACGTGAGTGTTCCTGGGGGTCGTCAGTTTCGAGCAGAGAGCCGTCGTCCCCTACGTAGACCTCGGTCATCCGCACGAGCACGCCCTTGCTCTCGTGGAACTTGACCCGCCAGAGACCGACCGCTTTGATCACGGGCCGCGTCGAAATGACAAATCCAGCGGCAGTCCTGTGGACAAGTGCCGATATGGAAACGCTGGCGCGACGCCCGTAGAGAGTCGCAAGAGCACCGCCGAGCACCGCCGCGGTTCCTCCCGCCAGCGCGCCGATTCCTGTAACGACGTTGAGCCACGTGTCGGGGGATGACGGCGCAGTAGGAGACATGCCGGTTGAGCGTAGATAGCCCCACGGGCCCCGCCAAGCACTCCCGCAATGAGGTCCTCTCACACTTCGCTCGATTGGATCAATCCTGTCGGAGGCGTTGCTTTCGGCGTAGGGTCTTCCCACCTGCGAGTAGAGAAGGTTCGCTGATGACCTTGGAGTCGGATGTACGGGCGCTCAAGCGTGATCTCGGGTCTCTGGCTAAAGCCGTTGAGCGCATCGCTGATGTTGTCGAGGGCATTGCGAAGGGCAATCCCAAGAGCAGCGGCGGCAGTGAGGCGAGCAGCGCCGGACACGCGGCCCGCCAGGTAGCCAACAGCAACAGGTAGCTCATCTGGGCGCGCAGACATTTGAACGACAGACCGCTTCTAGTGGTGCGTCGCCGAAATGGCAGTGGTCGTCGCTCGGGCTGCGATGGACCGGCCAAGGGCGGCGTGATCCGTCGATATGCGGCGACGCGAGCCTCACGTGGGACGTTGTTCGGTACGACGTTCTGTTCGCTTCGGGCAACACGCATGCATCGTTCGAGGCCCGTTGTCGTCGGCTTGAGCCTTTGTGGGCTTGCCGCTCAATCGCGTCGCGAATCAGCGCGGGACTGTCGTTCCGCGTGATCTTCTGTATTCGCGAGCGTTGCTTACGGGCGCATTGTGGAGACCCGAATGCGCTTCGACAATTGCTGACAAGCGCTGGGCAAGCCCCGGTTAGCGCGTTCCGCTCGCTACCATTCGGTGCATGATCGATGACGCTGACCCTCCTCCCAGCGACGGGCTGAATCCCGAACACAACCCTGCGGCCTTTGGCGGGCTGAATCCGAATGGCACCGTCGTGTGCGGGCGCTGCGCCAGAATCATTGCTTACGACCCGACCCGATCCTGGTGGCTTGACGAGACCGGCATTCCCTCGTGCGCGCCCGGTCCGAACGGGGCGTTCCTCGAGCACGAGCCGAAGAACTCCCCGTGGATAGAAGCGATGCTCGTCGAACCGGAGCCCGACCCGCTTGATGCCTATCTGCACTGGCCGACGGAGTCCGAGCAGGGCGACGAAGGTGAGCCGGCCGGGTCATCTTCGTAGGCCCCCCGCGGTGCCCGCCTCGGTTGAGTGACGACGCACCCCACGTGAGCACAGAAACGGTGCCGCCGACCGCTGGAATGGACGCTGCGTCGCTGATCGAACAGTCGCCTGCGATTGGATTCTGCTCTGGAATGTGAGAGTGCGCTCGGTATTCTCGGGTTGGTGAGCATTCCGATCGTCCCGGGCTATATCGAGCGGCCAGGTCCCACGTCGCTCTCAGATCTGTGGTCGCGACCCGCAGGTGAGTACCCCGACGAACTCTGGCCCGAGGATGTAGTCCGGAGCGTCGTGCATGAGCCGACTGACTGGCTCATCGTGTGCGAGCACTACTTCACACCCGATGGACATGGCGGACGTGGTTGCGTTCTGACCACGCCCGAGGACGTCCACGCAGTGATAAGCGGCAGGACGGATTGGGTGGGTCAAGACCTCGGGAGCTTCAGCGTCTGGGAGGGTCCGGATGGTGAGACTGGCTTCGACACCGGCCTAACCGACGTCGAGCGCGACGCCAACCTGCAGTTTTTTATCCAGGTGAAGCGCCCAGAGGGCTCACCTGACCCCGTGGTTGACATCTGGCAGCCGTTCTTGTGGTACTTCGACGCGTACCCGGTCAAGGGCGGATGGGCCTATGTGAATGAGGCCGGCCGGCCTCAGGAGCTGGTGAGATCGCAGATCAGTCGCGAGGATTGGATCATCGAGGTGCGGGGGCTCGAGTTCCGTCAGTTCCTCCACGCCTGTGGCCGCGACGCCATCTTGCAGATCGACTGCGTGCCACTGACGAAGATAAGCGGGTTTCCAAGGACGGAAGACGACTTCGCATGTGAGTGGGCGCACTTCGACTTTGTGGCGACGTCCGAACGGGCGATTTCGCAGGGGGGCTTCTCCCGCGTCCTGGGTCAATACGTTGTAAAGGGCAGCCGGACGAGCAGGGTTCCCCGATTCGAGGAGCGCCGCTCGACGGTTGAGTACCCGCAGTACATCTACGGCATCGAGCCCTCGACTGGCGAACCGCTGAGACACACCTGCGACACTGATCTGCTTGGGACGTACTTCGACCAGGACAACAGTCGGCTCCACTATTTAACGACTGTCAACTTCAAGCGCGAGGTGCTGATCCCGTACGCGCAAGAGCCGCGCCGGTACCGCCTCCGAAGGTCCCGCCTGGAGTGTCTCGGACTCTGGGGACTGGACATGTCCTTCAACACCGCTGGCCTCGTCGAGGTGTACCTCGGAGACCTCGGCCGCGACCTACCCTCTGACGAGTGGGGGCACTGGCTGACCTACAACGTGATTCCCGAGGGAAAGATGGAGGAGGGACGATTCCGGCGGGACTTCCTTAATCAGTTCGCGTCATCACCCGACATCCCAAGTGATCTACGACGAGCGCGCGCGGCCGCTGCTATGTCGACAGAGCGTCTCTTGGGCGTCCCTGTCTGGCGGCCGCTCCGCGACGACATCGCTCCGGAGTACGAATCGTTGATCGGCCCGCTGAGTGAAGATCCCGCCGCGTTGCAGACACCCTTGATCCTGCTAGCCAAATGCTTCGTGGACGCGATCGATCCCGTCCCGCTGAAGGCGTATCTCGGTGACGCGCAGAGCGGCGAGAAGAGCTTGAGTCTGCTCGGTCGCTTCGCTGAGCGCTTCGGCGGATCTCAAGACGACGTCGAAGCGTTGAGAGCGCTCTACGACGTTCGCTCGGCGGGCGGCTTCGCTCATCTGGCGGGCTCCCGTCGAAATGCTGCGCACGAACGTCTCGGCATAAAGGACCTGAACACCATCGACGCGTTCGACCACGTCGCAGTGCGGATTATCGAGTGTCTCCAGACCATCGCGGCGCTCACCGATGCCGAGGCGACGCGCTAAGCGGTCGGACAGCCGGTGGCGCAGCCGCTCTGCCTGCCCCGAAACGCCGGCCGTGGGGCACACAGAACGCGCGAAGCGGGTCAGCACCGGCACCGCTCCGAGTCGGCGATCGGTACGATACCGAGTCGCCAGCTACCCCTGCCATTTCGGCGACGCATCACTAGCAACACAGTCCAGGGCATAAAGGTCGGTGTCAGCTCGGCGTCCCGAAGGTGTGGTCTGTTGCTACAGGTGACGCCTCGTCGGCCGTTGCGGCAAAGTCTTACTGTGCAGGTTCTCGGAACTCCGACCGAACGGGTCGAGCAGCGCTTTCGGCCGCTTCTCGAACTGGCGCGTGGGCTCGTGCGTCTGTATGAGGACGCGTTCTTCGACGTCCATCCCAGGGAGTCGATGGCGGGCGACGCCTTTCCCGAGGCAACGGTTGCCCGCCTCATGATCGCGACCACGCCGCTCTTCGAGGCAGCCGTCGCATCTCTGGACGACTCCCGGACATCGCTCGGTGCGTACGTCCTGCTGCGCACGCTCATTGAGAACTGGGCCAGGATGCAATACCTGTTCGAGGCGCCCGAGACCGAAGGGATCTGTCGAGCAATCCGGCTGGAGCTGAGGACCGCGACGTATCGGGTGAAGATGGTGGAGGAGTCCGACGACCTGCCGGGCAGCGCCCAGCAGCTCGCAACGGCCCGTCGACTGCTGGATGACGTGCGGCGGTATATCGCGATCCACGGTTGCGAAGAAGGCGTCGCCTTCCCGTCGACGACTCGCCTCGTCAAGGCGCTGGCCGAGCATGTGGGCGACAACGTCCTCGTCGGCGCATGGCGCGCGGCGTCCGCAACGGCGCACGGTGACGGCTGGGAATGGATTGTGCAGCCGCGACGCACGAGCGATCCACTGGCGAGCGGCATGCCGCCCTCGAACCGAGCCGCTCGGCTCAACCACCTCGTCGTCATGTTCTTCGGCATGGCCGTCACCGCCTTGTCGATAGTGGGCGCAGAGAAGGCGGCGATCGACGCACTCGAGGAGCGATGTCGCGCTGTGTGGGACAGCGCGTTCCTGAGACGCGCGGTCGAAGGCGACTACGACTGACCGGAAGCGGACGCTCACGCTTCCTACGTGCCCGATTGGCCCGGCCAACCGGAGCCGACCGTGACAACCCTGGCCGATAATGGACGCATGGCCCACGCACTTCAGCACCACGGCCTCATCGAGGTGCCATTGCCGGGAAGGCCGAACGGCGTCTACTGGCTCCGCCTCTATCGCGGGGAGCCACGTTGCGTCGCTGTGCTGACTGAGGTCCCGGGTAACCCGTCGGCGAGCCTCACGAACGCCGTCTCGCGCATCTCCGACTTCGTGGCGAGACGCTTTTCGCTCAGCCTTTCCGAGCTGACGGTCTTCGAGATCTGGGCTCGCGGCTCGGTCGGTGATCCGGGCGTGAAGCGCGTGACTTTCACCAACGACGGCGCGGAGAAGGCGCCCGGACACCGCGACAGGCGCGACCCGAACCGCGTCGAGCTTGCAGGGTTTACGGGTCGGCCTGAATGGTGGAGCTCGACCAGGCGGGTGGTGGAAGCGATCGTCGGGACGCGACTTGCGGAGATGCCGCCGCACGATGAGCTGCTCGCCTCCGTCAGGGCGCTCGGCGGTGGTACGACCCGGGACGTTTGGCGACGCGTGTTCGAGGTCGTCGACGTCGCGGACCTACCGTCTCCGCACAACCCGTCGAGCTGTGAGCACAGCGCCCGGTTCGAGGACATCGAGGAGCGACTGCGCTCGGACGGCGTCGACGACTGGCTCGCCGCAGGCAGGCTCTTCCTCGACACGTTGACGCCCGACGACTGCGCTCGGTGCAGGTACCACGACGCCGACTGGAGGGCGATCGCCGACGAGAGCGTGAGGATCGTCGAGGGGCTCGGCGTCCGCGACCAGGAGGAATACCTCGCGGCCGCAGTACGGTCGGGTCTCGGCGAGGACAACCTTGGCTGGCTGAAGAGCCTCTTTTTCGACCCCATTGACGTCGCCGGCGGCAGCTACACGAACGGCCAGCACCGGGGATGCGCATTGCGCTTCTCCGGCGCGGCCAAGGCGGTCGTCGTCACGGGCGACGAGTTCGTCGAGACAGTGGACGACGACTGGACCTACGACGGCGGGGGCTGAGTGGACCCAGCGACCTGAGCGCTCAAACCGCTGAGGTCCATCGCCCCAATATCGATGACCTCAGCGGTTTTCCCGCTAACGCGCGTCAACTCCGACGAGGCCCTCACGCTGGGCGTTTCCGATGTTCCGGTCCGCGAATCGACGACCTCAGCGGTTCGCACGCTGAGGTCGCTGACGCCTGGTCGAGTCCACACGCTGGGTGTTTGATCCGCGAATCGACGACCTCAGCTGTTTGTCCACTAATCCCCACTAACCCGCCTGAACTCCGACGAGCCCACACGCTGGGCGTTTTCGTTGCCGATCCCCGCTCTGGGAGGCGCGAGCGAGTGGGGATTTTGGGGCGCTGGGGACACGACGCGAACAAGTGGCGCCCGAACGGACCCACGCCAAGCGTCCCTCGCCGGCTCCCTCGACCCCGCGGCAGCTCTCGGAGCAGCGACCGCCGCGTATGCCGAGGCTCACTAGTAAATCGACGCCTATGAGCCGATCCGATCCGGATTTCTCGTCGGTTGCAGATCTGAATTCCAACCGACTATCTCCACACATTTAAACTTACTCGTGGATCCAGTTGGACTCATTTCGTCAAATACCGCGTGGAACCCCAAGTTCGCCCCAATTTTTGACGGTCGCCAAGGGAAATGACGGAAAGCCGTGCAAAACCACACGAAACGAACAAGGAGGTCAGGCACCACGAGAAGGCCAGGAGCAGGGGGAACGCGAACTGGCGACTTAGCGTTCGGGAATCTAGTAACGACGCAAAATGCTGCGGATCATGGATTGTATCGTTCCGGAATATCAAGTGACAGTCCCTCGAATGCGGCGATAGAAAATCTCATATCTGTGAGATTTGTGGGTGATTAATGAGGATCGACCCAGCCGCACTCGCAGGAACCTCTCGAGACGCGCTGCGGAGCCGCCTGGAAACTCGACGCACAGAGAGCGGGCATGGAGACAACCCCGACCAACCAGCAAGCCAGCCCTCCCGAGCTCTGGAGCGAAGAGCGACTTCGTGAACACCTCGGGTGCCCGAAGTCCTACGTCGACACGATCTGCCGACAGGCACGCCTCCCGTACATCCGGATCGGCAGGGCACGGCGGTTCGTCCCGAAGGACGTCGCCGAGTTCGTCGAGCGGGAGGCGGACTCGCTCGCGAGGATGCGTCGGGCAGCGGCACGGTCGAAGGTCACGCGTAGTGCCGATCGGGTCGAACCGGGCACGCCAGCTGGCTCGGCTCCGAGGAGTCGCGGAGCGGGGCGCGGCTACCCCGGTGTACGACGCGTTCAGAACGGCAACTGGGAGGCCCGAATCATGATCAACGGGCAGTCGTACTCGAACACCTTCCCAGATGAGGCAGCGGCCGCCGAGTGGCACCTGAAGATGAAACGCCGATCCGCTCGCGGTACCGCGCCGGTGGAGAACCCGAACGTGATCACCCTTGGTGAGTGGTGGGACCGCTGGCGGGCCGGTCGGATGGTTCGCCCGAATACCGAGGTGCGCGAAACTTCGGCATACCGGGCGCACATCGAGCCGAGGTGGGGGCGCACGCCGATCGCCAGGATCAAGAAGATGGAAGCTCAGGCGTGGGTCCGCCAGCTAAGCGAAGTCGACAACCTGGCTCCAGCGACGGTGGCGCGGATCGTCGGGATCATTGGTACCTGCTACGAATCTGCTGTCGCTTCCGACCTGGTGGACAGGAACCCCTTTCGCGGCCTGAACCTTCCTGAAAGGGAGGGAGAGGAGGCGCGCTTCGTGACGGGGGAGGAAGCGCGCCGCATCGAAGTGGCGATGGACCCACATTGGTCCCTGACGATCCCGGTGATGTTCGAGGTAGGACTTCGCATCGGGGAGCTTGCGGGCTTGCGAGTGCGGGATGTGCGCTTTGCCCGCCCCAATCACGTGGTCTCGGTGCGGGAGGTCGGAATTATCGGCTGGATAATCTCACAAGTCCCAACCCGAGACCTAATCTCACGTACGAATGGAAGGGTCATGCTCCTCCGGCGTTTGGCTGGCGGTATTCCCGAGAGAGAATGGCGGAGCTTGACGCTGAGGGACGTATTTGGTACCCAGATCATAAATCAAAACGACCACAGCTGAAGCGATACCTCGATGAGTCGAAGGGCCGGCTGATCGACAATTTGTGGCTGGACATTCCTCCGGTTAACTCGCAGGCACAAGACAGAACCGGCTATAGAACCCAGAAGCCGGACGCATTGCTGGAACGAATCATTGGAACGTCGTCCAATCCGGGTGATCTCGTGCTGGACTGCTTCGCGGGAAGCGGAACTACCGCCGTCGTTGCGGAGAAGCTTGGTCGTCGATGGATTACGGCTGACCTTGGCCGGTTCGCCATCCACACGACCAGGAAACGCCTCCTTGGCGTCCCGGATGTGAGGCCATTCGTGGTGCAGAACCTCGGAAAGTACGAGCGGCAGCTTTGGCAGGAGGCGGAATTCGGCGAGTCGGCGACTGCTCGGACGGCTGCCTATCGTAGGTTCATCCTTGACCTTTACCACGCTCAGCCGGTCGCCGGGTACGCCTGGCTCCACGGCCTCAAGCAGGGCCGGATGGTGCACGTGGGGACCGTGGATGCGCCCGTGACGAACGGGGACGTGAAACAAATCGTCGCCGAGTTCCGTAAGGCGGTCGGGACCGGCAAGGACGCACCTTCAACGAAGGGCGTGGACCTCCTCGGTTGGGACTTCGCCTTCGAACTGAACGAGGTGGCCCGCCAGGACGCCGAGAAGGCGGGCATCGATCTTCGCCTCGTCCGTATCCCGCGTGAGGTGCTGGAGAAGCGGGCGGTAGAGCAGGGCGACATCCGCTTCTTCGAGCTTGCTGCGCTCTCGGTAGGCAGGAAGAAGACCGGGCGGAAGGTGACACTCGCGCTAGAAGACTTCGTGATCCCGCTCGACGATGTCCCTGCGGACGTCCAGAAGGCCGTGACGCACTGGTCGCAGTGGATTGACTACTGGGCGGTGGACTGGGACAACAAGGGGGACGCCTTCCATAACGAGTGGCAGGCGTACCGTACAAGGAAGTCGACCAACCTCACGCTGACGGTGGAGCACGAGTACGACGAGCCAGGTGAGTACTCGGTTGTCGTGAAGGTTATCGACATCCTCGGCAATGACACCACTAAGGCCCTCCAGCTCAAGGTCACGGGTCGTGCCTAGGAAGCGGCAGGTCGAAGGTGAACAGGGTGACCTTCTTCAGGCTCGGGTCACGACGGCACCGTGCGTGCCGGATATTCGCAAGGCCGTCAAGGACTGGCGCCAGGCGAAGTACAAGGGCGCGAGCGACACGACGAAGACGCTCTTCAACTACTGGTTCCTGACGGACCATCGGAGTCCGGGCGGCGGGTACTTCCAGTTCTATTACTCACAGCGCGAGGCTCTGGAGACGCTCGCCTGGCTGTACGAGGTCGAGCAGGTGCGACGCCACCGTGACCTCGTCGAGCGGTTCGCCAAGGTGCCAGGCATTCACGTTCTCCAGTACGACGATTTTGCCCGGTACGCCATCAAGATGGCGACGGGGAGCGGCAAGACGAAGGTCATGGCACTCACGATCGCCTGGCAATACTTCAATGCTGTTGCCGAGGGCCGGGACGATTTCGCCAAGACGTTCCTCGTCGTGGCCCCGAACGTGATCGTGTTCGAGCGTCTGCGCTCCGACTTTGGAGGCGGGCGGATCTTTCGCACCGACCCGATCATCCCACCAGAGCTTCGCATCTTCTGGGAGATGGACTTCTACATGCGGGGCGACCCGGAGCGGGCAAGCTCGCAGGGCGCGCTGTACCTGACGAATGTCCAGCAGTTCTACGAGCGGGGCAAGTCGGCGGAGTCCACCGAGCCGGATGAGATGACGGACGTGCTGGGCCCGGTCCCTCCGACGTCCACGACAACCGTCGAGGACTTCGACGAGCGGATCGCCCGTCGGAGTGGCCGGAGTCTCGTCATCAACGACGAGGGTCACCACGCCCACGACGAGGAGAGCGAGTGGAACCGGATCATCCGGCGCATCCACAAGGACAGCCCCGATGGGCTCATCGGCCAGCTCGACTTCTCGGCCACCCCCCGGTATCAGAAGGGCGGTCTGTTCACCTGGACCGTCTACGACTACCCGCTCAAGCAGGCGATCATCGACAACGTCGTGAAGCGCCCGATGAAGGGGATCACGGCGGGGCTGGACGAAGCCCGGTCCGATGTTGCGAGCGTGAAGTACCAGGGGTACATCACGGCAGGCGTCGAGCGGTGGCGTGAGTACCGAGAGCAGCTCAAGCCGCTCGGGAAGAAGCCGGTCCTGTTCGTCATGCTCAACAGCACCAATGAAGCAGACGACGTCGGCGACTACTTGCGAGTGAAGTACCCGGCGGAGTTCGGGGCTACCGACAGCGGCGACGCGCAGCTCTTGGTGATCCACACGGACCGGAGCGGTGACGTGTCGAAGAAGGACCTCGACGCAGCACGAAATGTTGCCAGGCGGGTGGACGAAGGTGACAGTCCAGTTAACGCCATCGTGAGTGTCCTAATGCTCCGGGAAGGCTGGGACGTGCAGAACGTCACCGTGATCGTAGGCCTCCGCCCGTACTCGGCGAAGGCGAACATCCTTCCTGAGCAGACGATCGGGCGAGGGCTTCGTCTCATGTTTGGAGCAAGCCAGACGTCTTACGTCGAGCGGGTGGACGTCATCGGGAACCCGGCGTTCCTAAAGTTCGTCGAACAGTTGGAGAAGGACGAGGACATCACCCTCGACACCTTCGACCTCAAGGACCCGGTGGTCATCACGACCATCGCCCCGGACCCAGAGAAGATGGCGCGGGACATCACGGTGCCTGTCCTCAGCCCGATCCTGGCAAGGAAGAAGACGCTCGCCGAGGAGATCGCGGCCATCGACGTGGCGACACTCACGTGCCCGAAGCTCCCAAAGAAGGAGGACGACCTGGTGGCAAGCCAGTTCCACTTTGAGGGCTACGACATCATCAGCCTCCAAAAGCTTGTCGAGCGGGAGTACACGATCCCCGAGCCACAAACGGCGGAGGAGGTCATCTCGTACTACGCCAAGCGAATCGCTCAGGATGTGAAGCTCCCGGCGCAGTTCGCGAATCTCGTCCCGAAGGTGCGTGAGTTCCTCCGGGACCGCGCATTCGGCGAGACCGTCGATCTTACCGACAAGACGATCATCCGGGCGATAGCGACGGGCGTTGCCCAATACCTCACGGTCAAGACCTTTGCCGCGCTCTTGCGAGACCTTGTTGTCGAGGAGCTGTCTCCTCAGCTCGATCACGCGGGGCGTCCGCTGTCGGAGACGGAGCCGTTCCCGTTCTCTCGACCGACGTTCGAGGCGAGCAAGACGGTCTTCAACCTTGTCGCGGCGGACAACGACTTCGAGCGGGAGTTCGCGCACTACCTCCAGGAAGCGACCGACGTGGTGTCGTTCGCCAAGCTCCCTAGAAGGTTCGGATTCGCGATTGAGTACACCGACAGCGCAACGAACCTTCGCTACTACGAGCCGGACTTCGTGGCCATCGATCGGGACGGCGTGCACTACGTCATCGAGACGAAGGGGCAGGAGAACATCGACGTGGCCCACAAGGACCGGGCAGCGACGATCTGGTGTGAGAACGCCACGCTTCTGACCGGAACCAGGTGGGTGTACTTCAAGGTGCCCCAGATGGAGTTCGGCAAGCTCCAGCCGACCGTCTTGAGCGACGCTGTGCTGGCGTTCAGCTAGGACCAGGCACCAACAGTCGACGCAGATAAGGTCGCCGCCGTCGGCGCGATGGTAGCCGTCGGGTTGGACGACATTGGTATCGGGGCTCTACGCCCGGGCTCGCCATCCTCGCGTTCGTCCGACGACTGGAACGTCCGCATGAGCCCGTAGGCGTCCCGTGGGACGTGGCTGAGAGAGTGTTGTAGACGATCAGCACGCATGCCGTGTAAGGCGTCTCGGCCCTGATGACGACGATCAGGGAACTTCGCCAAACCTGATCTCCGTTGGTCTACTTGGTGGGGGGCTTCTCCGAAGCGTCCGTCTGTACCGATTGGGTCGGGTCGAGAGGGCTCGCTACCGAAGCCATGAGTTGGCGGAGCCATTCCCAGAAGGGTCCCTCGATCGGCTGGTAGCTGAACGAGCGGCCGGCAGGGACCTTTTGGGCGACGCCAAGCTCGACGAGAAGAGCCAGCTCGTTGAAACATGAGCTGTTCGGGACGCCCGTTGCCTTCTGGACGTCCTCCTGGGAGACCAGACCGTTGGCTTGGAGCAGTGCAGACGCCACCGTGAGGCGGTGCTCGGAGTTGAAGACGCGCTTCGACAGAGCCTGCTCCGGGGTCCTCGCTCCCTTCATCGTTCCAGTTCAGCACCGTCCGGCGCTGTGCGTCGAGATTCAGGAATCTTGATTCCCAGATCATGGATGATTAGAATGGACGGCGAAGACTGAACCGCCCCTACGGACGGTGTAGGTCTTCCCTTACCCCCCGGCTTCGGCCGGGGGGTTCTCCTTGCTCACGGGTAGACGACGATGCCGGCGGGACCGCCTCGGACGGTGTTCACGGCTTGGAGACGTGCTTCGCCAAGCTCATCCCACATTCCTTGTGGTACCACCTGGAAGGCCCGGGGCGGGGGCGGGATGATGTGCCGGAACGCAGCGTACGCATTGAGGTCTGCCATCTGGATGAAGTAGGACTGCGTCGAATCGCGGGGGACGGGATCATCGATCACCCTTCTGGCGGGACGCCGGAGGTAGCCGAGTCCGAAGGCACTGCCCGCCGAACCAGCGCGTCTTGCCTTACGAGCGAGCAGACGTACCCGGTGCGAGTCGCCCTCGTCGTGCACGAGGAGGGCTTCAGTTTGATTCTTGGTGGTGAAGCGCTCAAGCCGTTGCAAGAGGTACTCCCATGCGACGTCTCGTGGATCAGTCCCAGGCCTTCGTGTCTGGAGCGCCACCTTGTCGATCACGATGGCGAATGCCGTCAGTTCAAGCTTTGCCTGTAGCCGTAAGTGGCCGCGATAGATCGCGTATCGGGCTGGCTCGCTCAGATGGAGTGGCCTCAGCGAACCGCCATTGCGAAGCAAGTAGTTGGCCTTGAGTTCCGCGCGAACAGGCACCTTGAAGCGCCTGAAGACGAAGCGTCGATAGTCGATCAGCTCATCGAAAACGTCCGGCCATCGCTCGGATTCGACCATCACGACACCGAGCGAGAAAGTGCGCGAACCCGGCAAGCCTCCATTGCCGGACTCATCGACGTACGCCAGATACATCTCTACAGCCTGCCCGTTGACGGTACGCCCGCGGTGGACCGTCGCATGGAACTTATTGGGCGTCGACGAACGCGAGAGTCTCGACGCAGCAGCCAAGGCTGTGCTCGATCAGCAACTCGAAGGCGGCCTTGCGGGGCAGTCAGTCATGCCCCTCGGCCGTCGTCAGCAGGAACGCCTTGAAGTCCATGACGACCGGCTGGCCGTCGAGTTAATCGAGCGGCGTGTCGTCGGTCAGCTCTAGGCCGACGGCCTCCGGCCGGTGAACGGCGGTGAACTGCCCACCGGCGGGCACTCCACGCTGGACTCGACCTTGGCCGGCCAGAGGCGAGGCAGGCGCCTGGGGGTTCGATGCTGGCGGCGGACGTCGCGAGGTGCCAGACCTGATGCGCTCGACGGCCACGGCGATGTTCTCCGTGACGAGGTCTAGCGTCTCGCCCAGGATGGGCGAGTCGAACTCCTGGCGGGCCTCTCTGACTGCGTCGGCGAATGCGTCAGGGAGAGCACCGCCAAGGCGGTTGATGGTCCCAACAACCTGGTCGATTTCGACGTGGGTGCCCTCGGCCAACTTCCGCCATTTGTCGAGGCCGACCTCGTTGATGCTGGCGGTCCCACCAATGCTCATCGCCATGACGAGGCCGCGTCGTCGGCCCGTGCGCGACAGCGGGCGACCATCGGCGTCCCTACCGAGGAGCTGTTCCTTGTAGGGAAGCCCGGTCGTCAGGTCGTAGAGCGGGGCAAGGAGCGCGCCTGGACCGGCGAGCAGCAGCGAGTAGTTCTTCGCGTGAGCGTCTGTCCCGCCAGTGAGCCAGTTGAAGACCAGGGCCTCGGTGAACCTCTCGATGGCGTCGTCTGAGGAGCGGGCATCGAGCCTCTTCCTGAACATCTCGATGATCGAGACGGCGCCAGGGCCACCTCTCCGCTCGTATTTCTTCTCGGGTCCGAGGCCGAGCGTCTGGCAGAGGTCTTCTTGGTGGATGCGCTGGAAGGCATCACCCTCGAACATCCGGTCGTACCGCTCGACCACGATCGCCCGCTCGGCGCCGAACTCCATCACCTCCGACCTGGCGGTCGTGATGCCAGCTTTCCCCGCCGACAGCATCGTGACGTGCTCGACTATGTCCTGATCCTCGAAGCGCGACGACGCCACCTTCAAGATGTGCGATGTCGGCCTGTCGCCATACGGATGGCCCCATCTCCCGTCGGGTGAACGGTAGAGCGCCACCTTCGACTGGGCGCCAGCGAGCGAGAACTGTCCTTGGGCGTCGTCATCGTCGCCGAGCCACGCCGTAGGGTCGAGCCGGATCGCCCGAAGGCGTTCTTCAACCCCTTCGTCGTCGAGCCAAGTAATGCCGCTCTGGCGCTCCGCGCCTAGGCGCTCGGGCGGGATGAACTGCACGGCTCCAGCGCAGTCCTCTCCGACGTGAGCCAGCAGGGCGAACGGATTCTCCGGTGAGACGTCGAACCTCGTGGCCCAGCTCTCGATGACCTCTCTGTTGTCGGGCAGGAGGCCAAGCAAGAACGGTCGGACGGATCTGTTGCCGTACGTCTGCGCCGCCAGGGGCATCGACAGACTCAGCGGCGTCGCGGAGCGGTCGTTCAAGTAGCCGCTGTCGTAGGTGAGTTCCAGCGGGCCATTCTTCGTCTGGGTGATGACGCCGAGGCGCTTGCCGTTGATGAGGCACACCAGCTCGCTCTCCGCCACGGCTCACCGCTCCTTCGTGCGGGAGAGGACCGAGCGGAGCAGCGACTCCGTGGCTTCGTCCGCCGCGTGATCCCTCGGCTCAGCGGAGATGTCGAGATCGAGGGTGTCGAGGCAGCGCAGGAGCGACTTGAAGCGGGGGTTCCCGTCCCCGCTCTCGATCTCGACGATGGTCCGCAGGCTCACCTCGGCCCGGCGAGCCAGCTCACTCTGGGTCATCCCCAACGTCTGACGCTGCCCCTTTATGATTGCCCCGAGCTGGTAATTCGTTCGGATTAGCACGCTGCCTCCTCTCGTGATCTCGTGGCCGTGCTGGTCTGAGATGTGCGGCATAGCGCACGTTGACTCCATGCGCAGTATACCGCACACCCGTCCAATGTGCGCTATTCTGCACATCATGGAGGAACGCAAAATACTGCACATCGAGCCGGATGACTGGCTGGGTTTGCATTTACGCAAATAGGTATCGTCGCCGTATGGTTGCCGCCACGACGCTCGTCAAGACAGCGAGAACGCTCGCAGGACTGTCGCGCAGCCAGCTCGCTGCCTTGGCCGGAGTCCCGGCGTCGACCGTCACTCGCATCGAGGCCGGGAGCGTTGATCCGACCACGGGGATGCTCGACCGCATCCTGATGGCAGCCGGCTACCAGCTCGACTCGTCGTTGATGGTGCTCTCCGACCCCGCCGCTGTAGCGGCAGCTCGATCGGTCCTCGACCCAGCGAGCGGGCTGGCGGACTTCCCCGGCGTCGGGGCTTGGTTGGATCGCTGGCGGAACGCCAAGCTCGTCGTCAGAGACCCGGAGACCGGCGCCCTTGTCGCCCGGTCCGAGCGGGAGCTCGCCCGGCGCGCTGGCCTCTCGGCCCGGCTTTCGTCGCGCCCAGGAGCGCAGAGCTACCAGCGGATGACGAACTGTGCGGCGACTGCTAATCGCCTGCGCTCCCTCGGTGTCAACTGGCCGCTACCGGCGGCGTCGCAGCCAACCGCCTTGTCCCCAGCGCTGACGCTCCTTGGCAGGTCTTCTACGTCGACGACCCGGACGCCGTTGCGACGGCGCTGGACTTGGTTCCGCAAGCTGATCGCCGCTGGCCGATCACACTGATCCCCTTCGATGGCGTTGCCGAGGTCGGGGTGGAGACGGACGATGAAGGTCTCCGCTGGGTTAACCCGCTCCAGCTCTTGATCGACTGCTACGGCGGCTCCGACCGGATGCCCGAGCAGGCCGACGCCCTTGCCGACCTCTTCGACGCGTCGTTCTCCACCGGAATCCTGTGAGCACTCCCATAATTCTGGTCCCAGTCCCAGGATTCCGGTACAGACGCAGGGCGTACGACTGGCCGCACCTTCGTCGGGGCGGGTCGGAGACCGGGCGTCGTGTTATCTACAGCCTCGCTCCATCCCCCATCCATCCCCCAAACGCCTCGGCAACGGTGCGAAACGACGCTTAACATCGGTGACCAGTGCAAGACGTTTTCGCAGCTCAGAGCCCATACGACTGCACTCGACGGTCTATTGGCGGACCACGCCGGAACACTGATAATGCTGAGGTCGCTGGTTCGATTCCAGCTAGCCCCACCAAGTAACGATGCAGCTCAGGCGGTCCTCCGTAAATCGTTGTCCGCGAGCGTCCTGTGGATCATCCCGCGTTCATCCCGCGGGATCGTGGACCGGTCAGGGCAAGACGAATCGCGCCCGCTCAATTCTGAGCATTTCGAATGTGGTCAAGTAGCGGACTCCCAGGGCGACGCACGCGTTCGGAATCTTCACCTTCTTGGCGCTGTTGGCGATCCGCTCGTGGGTGACGACGGTGTGGCCATGCCCGTGGGCGTGAGCCACTAAGTAGGAGTCGGCGATGTCAAGAAAAGTCGAAGCTGCGGAGGCGTCGTACTCACCCGAGGTCGCCCAGGTACTGAGCTGACTGAGGCTCGTGAGTACCGCACTATCCGGTTTCAAGAAGAAGTCGTCTCCGTGTGCCTGGCCCCACGGAACGAGATCGTCGTCGCCAGCCAACAGCTCGTCTCTCACCTTCTCAACGCTGAAGACGAGGCCAGCCGCGTGAGATTGCTCCAACCAGTCCCAGTACGCGGGGCAGAAGTCGAAGCCGTACCATCGTTTCTGCGCTTCAATAAACGCGTTGGCGTCGAGGAGGTAAGTCATCAGGCGACCCCGAGATGCTCCCCGAGCTTGCCCAACGTAGACAGGCTCTTGAATCCGAGTAGGCGTGCGGCGTCTCGATAAAGGGTTTGTCCCTCCAGAGTGCTTGAGATGAGGGCCCGAGAGAAGCGCTTGCTCGCGCGGATAGGGGTCGTGTTGTAAAAGTTGCCACCGCTGCCGTCCCGCTCCATCAATGCCTGTACGCGGTGGAGCTCCTCGGCGTACGCGTGACGAAACTCGTCCCAAGAAAGACGGCCAGCGTCATGAATGCGCCGGAGCACTACCAGCGTGCTCACCTTGAAGAGTCTCGCAAGCCGATCGAGTTCCTCGGTTAGAACTACGCGGTCGTTATATGCCTCGCGTAGCGCTGCGAGGGGGACGAGGAGTTCGGCTGCAACCCGATTGCACCATCGCTCGGTTTCATTTCCAGTTGCGCCATCCAAGACGGCATCGTCAAGGCCACTGGAGCCGAGCCATATGTGTGCGACTTCGTGAGCCAGAGTGAAAATCTGTGCTGCCTTAGTGTCTGCACCGTTGACGAAGATGATTGGGGCAAGGTCGTCGACAAGAGAGAATCCGCGGAATTCCTGCGGGTCGAGTCTCCGGTGCGTGTTACTTCCGACGATGCCATTCGTCATAACAAGGACACCGGACTCTTCGACTTGATCGGCCAAGCCAGACAGCGCCGCGGTCCACGACGGGAACTGCGCGCGCGATGGAAGATCGAATCCGACCGTTGAACGGATCGTCTCTGCTGCTGCTTCGACCGGACTCGCTACTGAGAGCATCCCAACGAATGGGACTCGATCCTCCCGATTGATCCGCGCGAAGTCGCGGTACCAGTCCTGACGCTCTTCGCATATGTAGATGGTGTCCAGCAGGTCCGCGCTGGGCCGGCCGATGGGTGAATCGGCAATCGTACGGAAGTCCGGAATCGGAAGCGGCTCGTCAGGAGGCTCGCTGAGTAGCAACAGTCCGAAGGCAACGTGAGTTGCGCGCGCATACCCTTCGAGCTGCCGCAGCGTCGGGTGAAGCGAGCCCGACTCCCACTCGGGCAGGTGCGGGAAGCGGCCGAGCAGGTCGTCGTAGGCAATTCGAGCGCGTTCGCGTGCCCACGTGAGCATGCTTGAGCTCACTTCGACGCGAACCGACATCACCATCTTCTCCATTGCCACGACGACCGGAAGGTCTGCTGGGATACCAGCGTACGATGAGGCTCGCTCGGGCGATGACTTCCTCGTTATACCGGTCCTGGTGCCGACCCTCGACTGCCAGCCCCGCAGGAGCCTCGATGGCAGGATACGGAACCTCCCTATTCGTAGCACCTACCTTTGATCCCCTGGTCCGGGCGCTGCTGCACGCTGCCCAACGTCGAGCTAAGGCTCTTGGACTTCGATTGCACTACAGCCGTCGAGATGCGGGAAGCACTTCCGAGTGGGAGATCAGCGTGGATGGTCCCGGTGGCCGAATCGCGT
Source organism: Acidimicrobiaceae bacterium (assembly GCA_025464005.1). Taxonomy (GTDB): domain Bacteria; phylum Actinomycetota; class Acidimicrobiia; order Acidimicrobiales; family Bog-793; genus RYN-46. Next base: position 20,762 of record JAODBO010000110.1, read on the forward strand.
CGTGGGCTTACCAAATCGAGCGCGATCTGCCCGTCGTGGCAGAGGGATATACGGGTTCTGGATCTGGCAAGCAAGCACAAGCCGTCGCCCACTCGCTTGTCGCCAGATGGGTCGGATGGTGCGTTGGGGGTGAAGAAGATACGACGATCAAGGTGACCGGCAGCGATCGCTCAAACTGGTTCTGGCCCATCATTGACATTCCGACTCCACCGTGTCCTCTCGCCGCGCGCATGGCGCTGTCCGACTCCATCGTCGCCCGATGGATCACCGGTGATCTTCCTGAGGAGATCGCGATCGAGGAACTGCACACCGTGGTTGAGGCACTCCTCCGTTCGCTGAAGCCGAACGGGAAGGGTGATTGGCCTGCTCTTCTCGCCCATGCGAAGAAGGAAAGATTGCCGCTCCAGCCGGAGATTGACACGTTGAAAGACGTTCAACGTCAAGCATCGAATCCGTCTTAAGCACAGGGCAGAAGTCATCCCGGAGATCGATCGCTCCCAAGTCAGCGACCTCATGTTCGAAGTTCTGAGGATCGCTGATCAACTGACGGACACGACGGCAAGCGGCGTCACCACAAGCTGAGCTCTCCATACTGCCCGACTTCGACTTCTCCGGCCGTCCACGCTGGATCGACCTCGGGCGACCCTTCCAGCTGCTCGGGAGCGCACCTCGCTATCTGCGACCGGCCTGACCGCGAAGTAAGGCCCCATATTCCTCGCAGGTTCGGCACTAGTCTCGGCACCGATCGAGCATCTTGCCCGATCGGTGGTATCGCACTTCGGAAGTGGGTGACCATGTTCGGGAAGAAGGACCTCGAGCCCGGTGAAGCGGCGATCGTCGAGCGGCACATCAAGCACCACGGCGGGGGCATCGGGGTCAACAACCTCGATGAGTGGGTTGCTGACGTCCGTCCGCACGACGGCGAGCCGTTTCGGGCCGTCATCCCGCTGCCGAACCTCGCCCTGGATTTCCGGGAGCCGGACGCAGGAGACGTCGTCGCCGTGCTAATTGACCGCAAGACGAGAGCGGTGCATTTCGACAAGTCCGACCCCCGGCTTTCGCTGAAGGCCCAGCATGCAGCCGCCGATCAGCGCTTCACGGAGACTTTGGGTGCCGGACCCACGGACGCTAGGGCGTCGGCCCCGCCCGGCGCTGGCGCGTCGCTCGTCGGCTTTGACAACGTCCATGTGGTCGACGGGGCCGACGCCGCTTCACTGCTGCAGGCCATTCTCTCCGGTGACGGCGCAACCAGGGACAGTGCCCTTGCGGATGCGCGCCAAATCGCTCATGGACCTGGTGTTGCCGACCTGCTCGCAGAACTTGACCGGCTTCGAGACGCCGGCGCACTCAGTCCGGAGGAGCACGCTGCGCAGCGGCAGCGGATCATCAGCGCCATTTGATGGCTCGGTCGTCGTGCGCCTGAGCGAGCACCATCAGGTAGCTCGTGGGGCGACCGCCCCCGGTCGGGAGAGCACGATGAGACCAGCCGGTATGGGGAAGCTCTCCTGTCCAGAGTCGAGTGCAGGCCACCGTCGATTACGTCGGAAAGGCCCTTCCGTTGACACCTTTATCGCTCAGTCGCTGCGCATGCCTGCGATCGCGAGGCGAACGCGCGCAGGTAGGTGGTCATATGTGGGGTCCTGTCCCATATGGACTGCAACACGGCCCCGACATTTTGCTTCGTCCAGTCATCGACGGTGAGTGCACCCGGACGTCGCGATAGGTCTCGCACATCAGCTTTTCTACGACGAAGCGGGACGTACATTGCGGTCTAAGAGTTCCACTCCAAGTTGCATTCCAAGATGAGCAAGCAACTTGGCGGCAGATACTTGGGCAACCGATCCATGCAGGTATGCGCTGGCGCCCCACGAGCTTCTATGGGCGTCATGGACGTGCCGCGCTCGCTCACGAGCGATCTGTCGAGATGATTATGCGGCCGTTGTAATCGACCAGCACCTCCGCCACTTTGTGCCGCATCTTCGGCGAAGCAAGCCAGACAACTACGGCCCAACGATGCTGGAGCTACCGTGACGCGATGCGCCACGGAGCTTTCGTCCCGCCCTTCGGTGACCTCGCCGATCCCAATGTGATCGGCGAGCTCGCCGTGAGCGCGGAGCGTGCGGGCTGGGACGGCTTTTTTCTGTGGGACCACCTCCAGTACCGCGATCCGGCGACGCACGTGCTCGATCCCTGGATCGCCATGGCGGTCGTGGCCGACCGCACGGACCGGATCCGCATCGGGGCAATGGTGACGCCCCTCGCGAGACGACGCCCTGCGATCGTTGCCCGCCAGCTCGCCGCGCTCGACCTGCTGAGCGACGGCCGGATCGTGCTCGGCGCGGGTCTCGGCCTCGACGCCAGCGGGCGCGAGCTTTCGACCTTCGGCGAAGAGCTCGACGACCGGAAACGGGCAGCCAAGCTCGACGAAGCGCTCGAGGTCGTCCACGCGTTGCTTCTCGGCGAGCTGGTCGAGCATGCGGGACCCTATTACACCGTCGACGGCGCAAGGTTCCTTCCGGCGCCTGTGCAGCGACCGATCCCGACCTGGATTGGAGCACGCTGGCCCAATCGTGCACCGTTACGTAGGGCGGCACGGTTCGAAGGCGTCTTCGTCGTCGACGTCAGCGAGCCGAGCGAGATCGTCGAGCTCCGCACTTTCGTCGAGGACCTGCGCGGCGACTCGGCGTTCGATGTCGTCGTAGATCTCCCGCCGAGCAGCGATCCTGAGCCGTGGGAGAAGGCGGGTGTGACGTGGCTGCTCTCGCGCTTCTCCCAGTTCGAGGCGGACTTGTCCGAGGTCCGGGACGTGATCGCCGCCGGTCCGCCGCGACCGCGCTGAAGCGGCTCGCGCGACCGCGCTGAAGCGGCTCGCGTGGGCATCGCCGCCGACTGCTCGGGCACTGCGACACCGACCTCGTTACGGGCGCTCAACGGGATCACTGGATCATCGAGACCGTCGCCGATGAGGTCCTATTGAGCTCCGGCGTGGGCCAGACGTCTACGGCTGATCAGCTCGCAAGCCTTCGTGGACTTCCCTCGAAGAGCAGTTCGTCGGTCGTCGTCCGAGGACCGGGACTCCGGCTCAGCGCAGCAAGGTGCTGTGCCCCGACCGGAAGTCCCCACCGCTGAAGTACGCGACGGAGATCTGCGCCTTCGTGGCGATCCGGACGACGATCGACGCGCGCTGGTGCTCGAGGGCAAGGCCGTACCTGAGCGTCCCAATGGTAAGCACCACGTGTCCTCGGGGTACGCCCGACCCCAGCTTCGAGGCAGCCACCGCGACGGTCACCCGGAAGAGACCCTTGCCGAGCGGCGACGCACGGAGCGAGAGACGCAGGACGGCCTTGTCGGGCTGGATATCGACGACGGATGCCGTCACCGAAGAAGTGACCCCTGTCGTCCCCGAGTACGACGCTGCCAGCACGGTGCTGCCGACCCGGGGAGCCTTACGCGAGCTGCACGACGCCGTGCCGCCGCTCACCGTCGCGTTGCAGATCGCGTGCTTGCCGACGGCGAACGAGACCGTGCCACCGCTCACGCCGCCGGCACTGTCGGCGATAGCCGCCGTGTACTTGACGAGACCCCCGAAGACCCGGTGTCCCGAGGTGGACACCGTGACCGTCGAGGCACGCGCCACCGACGGGCTCACGGTTGAAACCGTCGACGTATTCGACACGAAGACCGTGCCATAGAGGTCGGAGAGGCTCGGCGACGAAGAAGCGTCCACCGTCACCGTGACACATCCACCCACCGGCGAAGTCTCTTGCGAGGGCGCGGTGAGAACCTGGGTGATCGGGTTCCACCAGTCGATGGACGTGCGCGGGGGCAAGCCGCAGATCGTGATGTCGACGGTGCTGAACGACGATCCCGGTGTCGTCGCCACGTCGAAGAACTGGCTTCCCCTCGTTGCTTGGAGTTGTGCCACCGGGTTGGAGCTGTACTGCCCTACGACGACTTCACCCGAGCCCGTCCCGATCGCGGCGATGGCAGATGACGCGCCGCCCGCGACCGCCGCACCGGAAGACGAGGACGACGTTCCCGACGACGTAGCGATCGGGGCGGCCCCGACAGGAACGACGGAGTTCGACAATGAGGCGGGTGAGTCACCGCCGCCGTTGACCGCGACGACTGAGAAGTCATAGGCGTCACCGTCAACGAGCGAGCCGATCGTCGTCGACGTCCCCACCACGCTGACCGATGAGCCCTTCGTGGTCGTCAGGTCGTTTGTCGTCACCTGGTAGCTCGTGACGGCCGATCCTCCGGACGGCGCCGTCCACGAGAGCCCGACGGTGCTGACGAGACCGCCGGAGGTCGTCACGGCACTGACCGCGGTGGGCGCCGTAGGAGCTATCCATCCGATCGCGAAGCTCTGCTGTGCTCGCGCGGCAGCGCTGTAGTTCGCACTGCCTGCTTCGTTGGCATCGATCAAGCAGGTGCCGCTGCCCGCGAAGGAGACGACGCCCGTCCCCGACGAGTACGAGCACGCGCCCGCCGTCGATGAGGAGTCGACCGAGAATGTGACAGCGTTGCCCGACGCTCCGCCGGTGGCCCCCGGCGAATAGCTTCCCCCAGGCACGGCGCCGCTCGGCATGCTCGAGGTGAAGGCGACCGTCTGTGGTGCCTTCACGATCGCGAAGCTCTGCTGTTGCTGAGTCGCGGCCGCGTAGTTGCCTCCCGCCGACTGATTGGCGTCGATCACGCAGTTGCCGGGCCCGGTGAAGGAGACGACGCCCGTCCCGGACGAGTACGAGCACGCGCCAGTTGCCGACGAGGAGTCGACGGAGAAGGTGACCGCGTTGCCCGAGGCGCCCCCGGTCGCCACCGGGGTGTAGCCACCTCCGTAGACGGCGCTGGTCGGCGCGCTCGCGGTGAAGGAGACCGACTGTGGCAACTCCAGCTTGTATGTCCAGGTGTTGGAGTACGTGTTGTACAGATGGTCCACCCCGCCGAAGAGCACCGTGCTCCCGATCGCCGGGTCGTAGGCCATCGTCGACCCAAACCGGGACGGTGCACTTGTGCCGGGCGCGAGCTGGGTCCAGTTGGAGCCGTTCCACGCCCAGGTGTCGTTGTAGGTCGAGGTGCCGTTCGCCGAGCTGCCGCCGGTGAGGATCATCTCTCCGAGCGTCCCGTCGTAGACCATGGTGCCTTGGGAGCGCCCAGGCGGGCTATTCATCGGCGACTGCTGGGTCCACGTCGAACCGTTGAAGGTCCAGGTGTCGGAGTACGCGGTGGTGTCGTCGCTGCTCGACCCTCCGAAGAGGACCATGTTGCCGGTCGCGGGGTCGTAGGCCATCTGTGCGTTCTGGCGGGCCAACGGACTCGTCGACGGGTTGAGCTGGGTCCAGTTCGAGCCGTTCCACGCCCAGGTGGCGTTGAGATCGCTGGGCCCGAGCCCGTAGCCGCCGAACAGCAGCATCTCGTGCAGGGCCGGGTCGTAAGCCAGCGACCCTTGGGAGTTGTAGGAGGGGCTGGTCGACGGGTTGAGCTGGGTCCAGTTCGAGCCGTTCCAGCTCCAGGTGTCCCGCTCGAACAGTCCGTAGTCGATCCCGCCGTAGAGAAGCACCGTCCCGGTCGCCGGGTCGTAGGCCATCTCGGCGAGCTGGCGCATCGCAGGACTGGTAGCGGGTGCCTTATTGGTCCAGGTCGTGCCGTTGAACGTCCAGGTGTCCGCGAGGAGGCCAGCAGGCGCCCATCCGCCGAACAGCACCATGTTGCCAGCGGCCGCGTCGTAGGCCATCGTCCCGAAAGCCCGCGCCGGTGGGCTGGAGGATGGCGATAGCTGTGCCCAGCTCGGAGTCCCGGTTGGGGCGAAGGTCCAGGTGTCAGCAAGCTCGCCGCCCAAGCCGTTTCCGCCGAAGAGGACCAAGTTGGCTGTAGCCGGGTCGTAGGCCATCTGCGCATCGGCGCGTGCGGCCGGGCTCGTGGAGGGGCTGAGCTCGGTCCAAGTGGATCCGTCCCACGTCCAGGACTCCGCGACGTCACCGGACGCGCCGAAGCCGCCGAACAGGACCAGGTTTCCCGTCCCGGGGTCGTACGACAGGGACGCCTCGAACAGCTGAGGCGGGCTCGCGGTCGGTGCCTGGAGCGTCCACGTGATCCCGTTCCACGTCCAGGTGTCCGATTCGGGGGTGACCCCGCCGTTGGTGCCGCCGAACAGAACGATGTTCCCCGTTGCCTGGTCATAGGCCATGGACGCGCCATAGCGCGCGGAAGGGCTCGTCGTCGGTGACTGCTGGGTCCACGTCGTGCCGTCGAAGGTCCAGGTGTCGGCCAGATTGGCGCTGCCCGACCCGCCGAACAGGACCATGTTTCCGGTCGCCGGGTCGTAGGCCATCGAAGCACCGTTGCGTGCGGGCGGACTCGTCGCCGGGCTCAGCTGGGTCCAGGTCGTGCCGTTCCACGTCCAGGTGTCCGCGAGGTTGCCGCTTCCGCTGAAGCCGCCGAAGAGCAACAACTTCCCGATGGCCGGGTCGAATGCCATCGTCGAGAGGTAGCGTGCGGGCGGACTCGTCGTCGGGCTCAGCTGGGTCCAGGTCGTGCCGCTCCACGTCCAGGTGTCCGCGAGGGCGCTCCCACCTGCGGTGCTGCTCCCCCCGAACAGGACCACGTTGGCTGTGGCGCTGTCGTATGCGAGCGTCGCGTTCGAGCGTGCACCCGGGCTCGTGGTCGGCGACTGCTCGGTCCAAGAACCGGTCGTCGCAGCTCCGGCCGTGGCGCTGAAGAGCGCGACCGCCGACGTCACCGTCGACGCGGCCATGAGCACAGCAACGGTGGGCGCGGCAATTCTCTTGGCAATGCCCTTCACGACGTTCGATCCTCCTGGAGCTGGGATTGCGACCCGGGGGGGCTACCTCGAAGGGAGCCAAGGGCCGGCGGGACGCTTCCCCGTCCTAACGGCGCCCGGCGCCGACAAATTACAGATTGGCTGAGATATTCGAGGTGCCGGAGCCCGAGGACCAGGTCAAGCTCAACAGATTCATTGAGGATGCACTCTCAAGTTACCGGAGAGCACCCTGTGCGCCTGGCCGTAACTTGAGGGGAGGTCGGTCCTTTCGACCGTGAGCGGCTCCGGAAAGTCCCGGCTCAGCTCCGGCTTCGCTCGCGCGGGCGGCGACTTCGGATCCCGAGCTTCGTTCGCAGGCTCGGATCCTTCTTCGGGCCGGACCGCCACATGGAGTGGTGGAGGCTCAGCGCGTTTGATTAGTCTGCTGCCCCATGTGCGTTCCGGGGCCCTGTTCGACCGCGGGCGAACGTCGGGGAGCGTTCGACCCCGGAGGGGTCAGATCGGGCGCCTGGCGCGGTGGCCCGTTCGCTCGCAGGCTTGGCGGCGCGGCGATCGCGGCGATGAGCCTGCTCGGCGCCTTCCTTTCGGTGCTGGCGTTGTCGCCTGTCACGGCAGCGGCGGGCATCGGTGCGGACCAGGCGACGATCGGCCAGCTCGAGCAGCGCATAGCGGCCCAAGGAGCGCAGGTCCAGTCCCTAGTCAGCCGCTCCGACAGGGTCGCCGGGCGCCTCGCCGCGATCAAGCGGCAGATCGCCCACTATCACGCACGTCTCGTCGACGACCACCGCGCCGAGGCTCGAGCGACCGTCCGACTGCGGCACGTAGCGGTGGACGCGTACGTCACCGCCGTGTCTGGGAACTCGACGACGTTCGCGAGCTTGACGAGCTCCACGAACGTCTCGACCCTGCCCGAGCAGGAGGTGTACGCCGGCATCGCTAGCGGGACCTTGGGTACTGCGATGACCGCCCTACAAGTGGACCAGCACCGCACCGCGACGACCCAGAGCGCGCTGCGCGACGCGCAAGCTCGGACCGCATCCGCCCTCGGCCAGCTCGCCTCGGCGCGAAAGGCGGCCCAGGCTGCGATTGGTGCCGATGAGGCGATGCTGAGCCACGTGCGCGGCAACCTCCGAGCCCTGGTGATCGTCGCCAGCGACCGGCGCATGGCGGCGAAGGAGCAGGCATCCGAACAGGCGTTGGCATCAGCGTCGGCGCAACAACCAGCGCCGCAGCAGGCCACGGCCGTCCCGGTACCACCGCCCGTTCACGTCGTACCGGGCGTCTATGCCAACCCGCTGCGATCCGTCAGCGGCCTCACGTCCGAGCGGATCGACCAGGGCGTCGACTTCAACGGCTTCGGGCCTGTCTACGCCATCGGTGACGGCGTCGTGCTGAGCACCGTGAATGCCGGCTGGCCGGGCGGGACCTTCATCGCCTACCGGCTCACCGACGGCCGCGGAGCGGGCCTCGTCGTCTACGTAGCCGAGGACGTCAACCCGGCGGTGCAGCCCGGCCAGAGCGTGACGCCCGGCACCGTCCTCGGTCAGATGTACGGAGGACCGGACGGCATCGAGACGGGATGGGCAGACGCGTCCGCCCTCGGCTCCTCGATGGCATCCAACTACGCACAGTTCGACGGCTCGAACTCGACGGCCTTCGGCTTCAACTTCTCCCAGTTGCTCCAGTCCGTCGGAGGTCCGGGAGGCGTCGCCGAGAGCGCGCCCACGGGTGCTCTCCCGTCCGGATGGCCCCAATGGTAACGGCCCAGTCGTGAGGCCCCGATGGTGATCGCCCAAATGGTGATGGCTTCGCTGTAGCCAGCGGATGGACCCACCCGTTCATGGGTCGGGCGCGCACGATCCAGGCAGGACCAACCCCTACGATGACCGGGTGCAATCGCCCCAACCTCCTCGGCAACGCTCGCGCTCGACGATCGAGAGCGCGCTCGCTCAGTTCAAGATCGACTTCGAGCCCCAGTACGACCAGCCCAGGACCGCGCGGCTCGTGCTAGCGACGGTCCTGTCCGTCGTCGGCTCGTTGGTAGCTGACGCCATCCTCGTGGCGATCGGCACGGCGATCTTTCCTTCCACGAAGGACTACTCACACTTCCAGTTCTCCGACTACAGCAAGCTCACGATCATCGGTGTGGTCATCGCGTGCGCGGCGTGGCCCGTCGTGAGCCGAGTCTCGTCCGCTCCGCGGTGGGTGTTCGTGCGTATGGCGATCGCAGTGACGGCGGTCTTGCTGCTCCCCGACCTGTACCTCCTCGCGAACGGGGAACCCGCGAAGGCGGTCGTGGTGCTCATGGCCATGCACCTGGTGATCGGGCTCGTTACCTACAGCGCGCTCGTGCGCATCGCCCCGGCGAGGATGCGCCGCATCGCGGTCTGACTTCAGCCGGGGAGAACTCTCAGCCGGTACGCGCGACGATCTGGACGGCGGTGCCGTAGGCGCAGATCTCTGTCCAGACCCCGCCCATCTCCGAGGTGTCGAAGCGCATCGCGACGACGGCGTTGGCGCCTTTGGCCGCGGCGGCGTCCACGAGCCGGTCGATGACCTCTTGACGACTCTGCTCGAGGTTGCGGGTCATCCCCCTGAGCTCGCCACCGACGATCGCCTTGAGTCCCGCGCCCATCTGGGAGAAGGCGTTGCGGGATCGTACCGTCAGCCCGAACACCTCGCCGTAGACCGCGACGATGTCGTAGCCCGGCAGCTCGTTGGTCGTAGCGATCAGCATCGGCGCCTCCCTGGAGTGAGCTTGGTCAGGTCTTTTTGGTCCCGCGCACGACCGCAGCCTCGTTCACGACAGGGATCGCCTCCACGTCGACGAGCCCGGCGTCCTCGAACATCTGGACCCACGCCTGCATCGACACCGGTCGTTCCTGGAAGCGCAGGAGGAAGCGGCCGCCGTTCTTGAGGATGCGCCACCAGCCGGCAGGGCCCTTGCGCAGCATGAGGGCCAACTTGGAGGAGATGATCTCTCGGTCGCGGGCGTCCCCGCCCCTGCCGAACATCATGTCGCCGACCACGAGCCGGCCCCCCGGGCGCAGCCATCCCGCCGCCTGACGGACGGCAGCCGCCTTGTCAGGGTCGCGCAGGTGGTGCAGGGCGTAATTGGAGACGACCAGGTCGACGGAGCCCTCACCGAGCTCCAGATGCTCGATCGGCACGGCGCGTCCCTCAACGTTGGTCAGGCCGGCGGCGCGCGCGTGCTCATCGAGCAGGTCGATCATGGCGCGGCTCACGTCCACGGCGAGCACGGTGCCGGCCGCCGGCGCGATCCGTAGCGCCAGCTGGCCGGAGCCGCACCCGAGATCGACGACGTACTGGCCAGCAGCGGGGGCGCCTTCGGCGACGACCCGTTCCACCACCTTGACCAATCCGGGGTTGTTGCCCGCTCCGTGGTCCCACGATCTCGCGTTGCGCGTCCAGAAGCGCTGTTGGCGGGCGATGTTGGCCCGGGACGTGGCCGGGGCGCCGGGATTTGGCGCGTCGGGTCGCGAAGTCACGGGTTAGTTCCTCTCTCGGGTCTGTCGGGGTGCGCCCCGCGCACCTCAGGTCCCGGCAGGGACGAAGGTGTAGCCGTAGTTGAGCTGCGGCGCCTTGATGGTACCGATGGTCGTGCCGCCCGTCTCGACGGCGATGCTCGTCGCCGTCGCCGAGACGGTGATCGTCGAGCTGCCCGTGACGGGGAAGGCCTTCGGGCTCGCGCTCGGCTGCACGGTTTGGCCGTACTGCAAGGTCTTCGAACCTGCGGGTACGTTGATCGCCGTCCAACAGGGGTGCGCCGTCACCACGACGATCGAGTACGAGCGCGACGGGACCGCGTACGTCGCGCCCGTCGAGGTGTGCGAGGTCTCCCGGAAGCCCGATGCCTGGCGCGTCGTCACCGGCGCCGAGGTGGTCGACGGGGCCCCGCCCTGACCCGCTGGAGCGGAAGAGGTCGTAGCAGAGTTCCTCAGGAAGTCGAGCCACGTCGGGTGGTAGTGCTCGACCGCGCGGCCGGCGAGCATGAGGACCAGTACGAAGAAGAGCAGCCACACGGTGAGGCGCACTGCGTACGGCGCCGGCCGCCGGCGCGACTCGTACCGCTCCTCGGTACGCCGCCCGGCCGGCGGCCGCGGGTGTCGCCCCTGCGGTGGCCGCACGATGGGCATCTCGGCGGTAATCGTCGCCGACGGCGTCGCTGGCTGAATGCGGGTCGCGGGCGTGGCGCGTGGCAGTGGCGGCGCGTCGGGCTCAGCCGTCGCGACGGCACGTCTACCCGTCGTATCCCTTCTCTCCCTGGTACCCACCGGCGCGTCCTAACCTCGTCGGCCCTCTACCCGAACCTCTACCCGAAATACCGGAACGGTACCGCGCGCTTCGCCACGCAGGGCGGTCATCGGTCGGCGACCTTGGGCAACCAGGCCGCGCCGACAACGCCTCGGCCGGTGTGGATCTGCATGGCGACGCTGAAACCACATACGAAATCGACGCCGCCGAGGAGGCTTTCGAGCCGCTCCGCCAGCTCCGGAGCTCCTGCGTGGAACACCGTCGACCGCTCGACCCCGGACTTGGTGCTCGCCTCGAAAGCGCTCCGGATCGTCTCGAGGGTCTGCTCGGCGCCCTCGGTCTCGCCGAGGGGCTCGACGATCCCGTCGCGCATCCTGAACACGCTGCGGCTTCCCGCGAGCGCTGTCGCACCGAGGACCGACTCGGGGACCGGTCCGCTGCGGCGAAGGGAGTCGAGCGTGGCGAGCGACGCCACGAGCTCGACGCGTCGCGTCGCGTCCTCGATCGCCGCCACGACGGCGGCGAGGTCACCGCCGCTCGCCGCCACTTCGGCGCCGGCCAGGACCACCAGCGCCTGACCTGCGGCGGCCGTCCGGGCATCGATGGCGACAGCGGGGCGCGTCGCCAGTTCCGCGGCGAGGGAGGCGTTGCGGTACATCGCGGCGAACTCGATCGCGGGAGTCACCACGACCGCGGCGTCGTAGCCGGCGTCCTCGACCGCTGCTAGGTATTCTGTAACGAACGGACGGTTCGCACCGGAGAGCTCCTCCTGCTCGGCGGCCTCGGACAGGGACCACTCCGAGTCGTCCTCGGACTCCGGGGGGACGTGCTCTTCGGGCAGGTGAAGGCTGATAGGGAGCACGTTGATGCCGAACTGCTCGGCGAGCGCAGCGGGCAGGCAGGTACTCGAGTCCGTGACCACCGCGACGTTGCCCACGTGGGGAACGATACTGGTCGGCAGTATCGAGGCCGGCGCTTGAGCGTCCGACCGGCCGAGCCGGAGCGAGACGGACCCCCGCGCGGGGGCTCGAGGCGGTTCTCGATGTCCGAGCTCGTGGAGCGCACGGGGGTACCAGCGGCCACCGTGCGCTACTACCTCGTGGAGGGACTGCTGCCGCCGCCCATCAAGGCCGCCGCCAACCGCTTCCTCTACGACGAGCGCCACGTCGAGGTTGTCCGCCTCGTGCGGCTGCTGCGTGAGCGGCGGGGACTCTCCCTCGAGACGATCGGTCGGGTCCTTCCCGAACTCCTCCCCGATCTCCTCGGCAAGCCGCAGGGCGGACTCTTCCGTCCGGAGATGTGGGAGGAGGTCCTCGCGTCCGGGGGGCCGTCGGCCACAGGCCCGTCGCTGCACGAGCGGCTCGTCGAGATCGGCACGACGGCTTTCAGCAAGCGCGGCTATGGAGAGGTCACGGTCGACGACGTCTGTCGCGCCGCGGCCATCGCAAAGGGCTCCTTCTACCGCCAGTTCGCGTCGAAGGAGGAGCTGTTCCTCGCCGTCGCCGAGACCGTCGCCCAGCGGGTCGCGGCGTCGTTCGGCGCTTGGGCGGACGGGAGGTCGGTCCCACCTGAGCGGGCGGTCCCGGCCCTCGCGAGCGCGATGGAGCCGCATCTCGTCGTCGTGCTCGACCTGACCTCGCTCGCCGCTCAGCGGCGGCCGGGCTATGGGCGAGCGCTCCGGTCGTGGACAGCCACCGTCTGCGACGCGGTTCGACCCGCGCTGGCCCGTGCCGAGGGGGACCCGGCGGCAGGCCGGGCGGGCTTCGACGAGGACGCGGCCGACGAGGTCGTCGCGAGGGCCCTGTTCGAGGGTGTGCGCCGCCTCATAGGTGGCGATGTCCTGCTGGCAGCGGCGCAGCTGGAAGGCGAAGCGGGGAGCGTCGCACCGAGGGACGTGGAGTCCGAGGGCTCGGATCGGCGAGTCCCGCCGGCTCGTTGACGGCCTGGCCGCCGTCTGCCAGGATGGGGTCACGAACAGCAACCGTGACTGGCCGGTCATCAGGACTTCACGTGATGCGCTCCTCAGGCTGTGCCCGCTCTACGCTGGTGCGCGGCGCTCCGACAGGGAGCGCCCGGTGGGACCAGGTCTCACTCGGCGAGGGGTGGCGTTCGGCGGCACGACGGCGAGACGATGGAATGAGGAGGTAGGACGTGGACGGACTTGACACACCCGCGCACCCCCTGCTCGCCACGATCGGCTCGCCACAGGACCTGAAGCGGCTGTCGCTTCGCGAGTGCACGAGCCTCGCCGAGGAGATGCGCGCCTTCATCGTCGACGCGGTGACGCGCACCGGTG
>JAODBO010000113.1 GCA_025464005.1 Acidimicrobiaceae bacterium
ACTTCATAGTCGACCTCAAGGCGCCGGCCGATTATTTCGGTGCAGAAAAGATCTTCGGTCGGGCACCCGTCAACGCCGCTGACCAGACGATCGATGACGGCCTCGACATCATTCGGATCGTGCCCGACTCGGACATCAGCGACGTGCGACCCCCATCGCGGAAGGCAATGGCTACCTGGGAGCCGACAGTGCCGCAAAGTCTGGCTGGGGCGCTGCGGTGGTTCGTCCTTGCCGTGGCGGCGAGGCGTTCACGGGACGCCCATGCCAGCCACTCCACCATGCTCGTGCACACATCGATGCTAACTGTTGCACACAACGCCCAGAAGCGGGTCGTCCAACAACACCTCAAAGCCCTCAGGCAAGCTTTGGAGCAGGACGGACAAGAGGCGCTGAGAACTCTCGAAGATCAATGGGTGAAGGAGACCTCGCGTGTCCCGGCCGCGGCGTTCGGCCTCAGCAACGTCCCGTGGGACCAAGTGCGGAAGCACGTTCCCGCTGTCCTTGATGACCTGAAGGTAGTCATGGACAATTATCAATCAACGGATCGGCTAAGCTACCCCAAGGACGCTCCTCAGACCATTGTTGCCATTGGGGGCAACACGCTCTCCCGCGGCTTGACGCTTGAAGGACTCGTCTGTAGCTACTTCGTGCGCTCAGCCAACGCCTATGACACACTCCTGCAGATGGGGCGCTGGTTTGGCTACCGACCCGGATACGGTGACCTCGTCCGCATCTGGATGACCGCAGACCTGCAGGAATGGTTCTTCGATCTCGCCACGGTCGAAGCCGAGATCCGGCAGCAGATCTCGCGGTACGAGGCGGAGGGTCTCACGCCCGCAGAGTTGCCTGTCAAGATCCGCACCCATCCGGCAATGGTTGTCACCGCAGCGGCGAAGATGCAAAGCCACGTTGTCACCGACATCAGCTACAGCGGTGGCCGAGAGCAGACGATCTTGTTCAACCACAAGGACAAAGACTGGTTGCGAACTAATATCAACGCGACCGACGACCTGTTCATATCGGCCCAGGACTTGGGCCTCCTCAGTCCTCCGGACAAAGAGGGTCCACTCGGCGGGCCAGTGTTTCGGAACATACCTGTGGAACTGATCCTAAAGTTCCTCAGCACATATCAGTTTCACGAGCGAACCGTCCGGCTCAACCCGGAACTACTCTCGGGCTACATCACGGAGCAGAACAAGCTCGGCTCACTTCGGACGTGGAACGCCGCCGTCATCAGCGACAGTCGCGAGAAAATGGGCACGTATGCCATCGGTGGTCTTGACCTGAAGCTCATCACGCGTACTCGACTAGATACGTCTGAGTCCTACGCCAACATCAAGGCGTTGGTATCTCGCATTGACCGCGCTGCTGACGTTCCCCTTACGAGAGAAGAAATTAGGCGGCAGGTAGCGGGTGACGCCGATGAGGACTACCGGGACTTGCGGGCTGACTATCTTGACCAGGTCGGGCTACTGTGCGTCTACCCCATCTCGAAGGACTCGACGCCGAGCCGCCCTGCGCCTCTCCAGGGCAAAAAGCCACGCCTAGCTCTTGAAGCGGTAGAAAATGTTATCGGAGTATGCCTGTACTTTCCCGAAGACAAGTCGAATTCGGCATTCAGGTATAAGTATATAGCTGCCGACGTGAGTAGCCTCATGCTCGACACCGACGAACCCGACATCAATCAGCTTGATCATGAGGACGAACGCGCTGGCAAGGCCCAAGAGGCAGAAGACAAGAAGCAAGGCAAGTAGGTTTAATGAGCGAAGCTTCCGAGGATGCCTTCAGCCTCATCGAGGACGGCCCCACTCCGAGCGGACTCCGCATGCGAGACAGCGACATCGGCGTTGCAGGGGGATACGTTAGCCATGCAATTGACGCCTTGGGCTGCCGTCATCTACTCATTCCGCTGACGGCGGATCAACGGCCGATCGCCGATCACCGTGGCCACGGTGTCAGCCTGAGGCCGAGGAACTTGGAGGACGATCGGGGCCTGACGCGCTACATTGACGTGACCTGCGAGGAGACTCGGCTTCGCGACCTTTTCGCCATCTTCTGTGATGACCTCCTTGATCGTCTTGAGAGCGACTCAGCCGCGCCCGCTGCGGTGTGCGCCTCTGTGCTGGATCGCTGGCGCGACCTTTTCAGCTCGGCTGGAAGTCGCCTGCTCGGTGAGCAGGCCCTCGTCGGACTCCTCGCCGAGCTGCATGTGCTTGAGCGGATCGCGCAATGTGACCCCCAATCTGCGATCCGCCTGTGGACCGGGCCGGACAAGGCGCGAGCAGACTTTACGGGAGGCCTCGCATCACTTGAAGTGAAGTCGACAACGAATCGTGAGCGAGCAACGATCGTCATTCACGGAATATGGCAACTGGACCAAGCGTCCCTCGAGGAGGTATACTTGCATGTCGAGCAGTTTGAGCGCGTTCCGTCGGGCGGAGACAGCGTTCCGGGTGCGGTCGCCCGTCTCCTAGCAACCGGGGTGGGGCGTGCGGAGTTGCTCCGCAGTCTAACCACGGTCGGCTACCTGGAGGCTGACCGCGGGGCCTACGAACTCTTCCGGTTCGAGTCGACCGCTGCTCATACGTTCCGCGCGTCCGAGCCTGGGTTCCCGCGCCTCGTACCGTCGTCCCTAGTCGATCCCACTCTTGCTCTAAAGATCCACGAGGTGAGGTACTCGATCGATGTCTCCGATAGCGAGAGCATCGGAGGCCACCTCCCTGGCATCGAGTCGGCTTTGGCTCATCTGTTGAGAAGTGGTGAGTAGGATTATCCGACTATCTAGGCATTCCGAGCGCTTCGCGGCTAGCGGTGGGATAGGCGCTCTGACCACGCGGCGAGCCCTCGGCGCGCATTCCCTTCCCTTCTGGGAGTTGTTCCTTCGTGAGACACTGCAGAACAGTTGGGATGCACGGCTGACGAGTTCGGGTCCCATAACGTTCGCAGTCGATGCATGGACCGCAACGACGGCGCAGCGCACGTACCTGCGAGACTTTGTACTGACAGATCCTCCGCCACTGCTCGGCCTTGAGGGAGTGTTGGAAGATCCAAATCTGAGCGTTCTCGTAGTTTCGGATACGGGAACGTGGGGGCTATCGGGACCGACGCGTGCTGATGCCGATCCTGCTTCCGCGCCCGGAGGACGATCACACTTTGTCGATCTCGTACGCGATATAGGTCGCCGTGCGAATAAGGGATATGCAGGCGGAACGTACGGCTTCGGCAAGGCGGTCCTCTGCGAAGCGAGCGCCGTCTCGGCTGTCGTCATTTACACGCGCACGCTGATGAATGGGACAGAGCATTCCAGGTTCATTGCCATGGCCATTGGCGACGACGAGTACTCCGAGCGCGGTGTACGCTATACCGGCCGCCACTGGTGGGGAAACGTCGTGCGCGGCCAACTGGCGGAACCACTTCTAGGGCCGGACGCCGAATACGCCGCGCTGAACCTCGGAATACATAATGCCATTAAGGATAAGACCGGGACCGTAATCATGGTCGTCGCACCAAGATCGCCGGAAGCTTCCTCCAGCGAAGGCCTTGAACAAATTACTGAAGCCATCGCCAAGGCCGCAAGTGAGTACACATGGCCACACGTGCTTCCCGGTCAGCCCGAATCTATCAAACTCAGGGTTACGCATAACGGCATTCCGGTTCAGGTGCTGACTGCATCAACCGACCCGCGCCTGAGGGCCTTTGCAGAAGCATTCATCCGCTGCGAGCAACTGGCGCAGGGCAACCTAGACGCTGGTGATGCATGGCCTTGGTATCACCGTAAGATAACTTCAGGCAAGCCGGTGGCCAACCTGGGAACGCTTGCGTGGCGTCACTGGGGAACCCCCGGCTCATCAGTAGCTGGCGGCGAACCTAGCTCGCAGATTGCCCTAATCCGCAACCCCCACTTCGTCGTTACTTACAGAGATGCACCGACAGACCCGGCTGGACGAAATATCGCTGGTGCCTTCCTTGCAGCCCCAGAACTTGACGGGATGTATGCGGCTTCAGAGCCTCCAACGCACGACGCGTGGATTCCAGCTAAAGGAGTGCGCTTCGACCCCGCCCGCCAGGTTCTCAGGAAGATCAGCGAGGAGGTGAGGGGACGCCCCAAGGAAGATCGCTCCCGAAGTGCGGGTGAGGACGCTCCTGGCGTTGTGTCAATCGCGTCTGCCCTCGGCATCCTGCTTGACGGCGAGACTGCGATCGGCGACTCCCGAATCCCTTGGGGACCACCTAGACTAGGCCGAAGCGAGCATGAGCGAGCGGATGATTCAGGCCCAACAGCTTCCGCGAATACTTCCTGGGCAGCATCGAACGGTCGTGACCAGTCGTCCGGAAAGCCGACCGGGATGCCGGCTCCTGCTGCGGATGTGGTTGGCGTGCCCACTGGAGCAGGAGGCACGGCAACTCCTGGCACGCCCGATATACCCCCCTCGGAGAGCGTGGCCGATCCAAACGTACCCCAATCTCGGCGACGTTATCTGCGAGTGCCAACGGTGCGTCTTTCCGGTGAGCCTGGACTACTCATGTTTGACGGCGCTGTGGCCGCGGAGTTTCCCTTCACTCTCAGTGTCATGAATGGCATTAACAGCGTCACTCTTTCCGGCGGCCCGAGCGTCTTCATTGACGGGGGCAGGGAGACGGAAGCACCGCTTGGCGCCGCTATGCCTCGCGTGCTCGCCTGGCGGGATTTGAGTACCGACAATATTTTTCCCGGCCCAGAGCTAACGCTGGCGCAGCCGACCAGCGCTAAGTGGTCTGTCATAGTTTCCCAGTTGTCTGACGCGGCTGTGGGTGTTGATATCTCGGTTGTGAGTTACGAATGAATTCGTATGTAAGCGTTGGGTATCTTCAACCAGGGCCGTCCCGGATTACCCCGGGTGATCTGCAAGTCGTCTCGAGCGGCCGCAAGGCAGACTGCGGTCGGATGCCCGATTGGCATTACCTGTCGGACGTGAGCCTGGAATGGCCGCTGTCAATCGATCTGTCAGGCGTCAAACAAGACTGCGATTTGCCAGATGACGCAGAATTCGGCGTGGTTCTATCGTGGCGTTCAGATCGTACCAACCTTCGGGGCAGCATCCCCGTGGCACTCGTATCTGATGGGGAGAACCTGCTCACGGCCGTCATTTCTGGTGCGACTCTCGGCGGGACGTTGACGGTGGAGGTCGTAATCGTCCTGCGAAAGGCCGGCACTGCCACATCCCCATTGGCGCCGTCCCGGGAAGGTACGTTGCTATGGAGCCGGACTGAACAGGTTGTCCTTGAGGGT
>JAODBO010000133.1 GCA_025464005.1 Acidimicrobiaceae bacterium
CCGGATCGCACGTCGTGGCCCGGGGGTCATCGCACGTCGTGGCCCGGGGGTCATCGCACGTCGTGGCCCGGGGGTCATCGCACGTCGTGGCCCGGGGGTCATCGCACGTCGTGGCCCGGGAGTCATCGCACGTCGAGGCCTGGGGGTCATCGCACGTCGAGGCCTGGGGGTCATCGCACGTCGTGGCCCGGGAGTCATCGCACGTCGTGGCCCGGGAGTCATCGCACGTCGAGGCCCGGGAGTCATCGCAGACCCAACTGTTCGGAGGAGCCACGAGCGAGGCGAAGGGCGCATTTTGCGTGACGACCGTTCACGGCAAGCGCGCTCAGGCGATCGGCGGCGTCATCGTCGCCGTTCCGGACATCGACACTCCGGAGCTTTTCATCGAGTGGTTCGGTATCGAGACGAAAAAAGTGCGAGGCAAACTCGTGGCCTACCTCTACAAGGCCGTCAACGACCAGTACAACTCCGGCTACGGCGCCAACTACTCGCCCGGCACGACGCTCGAGGCGATGGACTGGGACGGCGGCAAGAACAAGTGCGGCGGCGGTCTGCATCTCTCGCCGAGTCCCCGCCACGCCCAGCGCTACGCCTCCGAGGCGACGAAGTTTCTCCGCTGCCCGGTGCTCGTCTCTGAGATAGGCGTGATCCACGAGGATGGCGTCTCGGACAAGGTGAAGGTCAAGCGCGTTATCGCCCCTGGATGCGTCGAGGTCGACGTGGACGGCAACGCGGTGACGGCGTAATGGAGGTCACCCCGTACCCCAAGCCACCGCAGCGCAAGACGCGGCGTCCGCGTCCGATCCGGGCGTTCAGCGAGAAGCGAGCGGCCGGTGCCGAAGCGCGCCGCGAGTGCGTGGCCGCGGTGGTCGCCCGCGACGGCCGGTGCATGTTCTTCCCGCTGCTCAGCGAGTACATGCAGATCACCCCGGCCGACCTCGTGAAGTACGCGGGCCTGCCGCGCTGCGACCGGCGCGAGCTCACCGCTCACGAGCCCGCCCACTCGCGGAACGTCGGGCGGCTCAACCCCGACACCTCGCTGGCGATGTGCTGGGAGCACAACGGGTGGCTCGAGGACTGCACCGGCATCTGGCGCGAGCACGCCTACGCCTGCGGTCTGCTCGTCCACGGAAACGGGCTGCCGCTGCGCAAGAGCTACCCGCTCTCTCACGTCGCTGGTGCCTTTTCCCAAGCCGAGTCGGATCGGGGCGCGTCGTGACGCGCCGTACCGAGGCCATCCGGGACATTTGGTCTCGCCTGCCCGAACTGGAGTGCAAGGGACTCTGCCAGGAGTCGTGTGGACCGATCGACGGCACCGCCGTGGAACGGAACCTACTCAAGCGCCGCGGAGTCGAGCTCGTGCGTCCGATGACGACGGTGCTCTCGATGCTTGACGGTATCTCGGATGGCACGTGCCCTGCTCTGGCCGACGGGCGCTGCTCGGTCTACGAGGATCGACCGACGATCTGCCGGCTGTGGGGACTCGTCGCCGAGATGCCGTGCGAGTTCGGCTGCGTCCCTGTCGGCGGACACCTGGCGGCCGGGCAGGGCTTCGCGGTGCTCGCTCGAGTCGCCGCCATCGGTGGCCGCTCACTCATTGAGGAGGCGTCGTGATCGCCGCCGCGCATTCGATCGGTCTCTACCCCGCGGCGCTGATCGTCGCCGCCGTGTCCGGTGTCACGTGGCTGAACCGCCGCCGGCACCGCCGCGAGGCCGCGCGCTACGAGGCTCAGAAGCGTCCGCAGTTGAGAGTGGTCCGCGGGGGCCAAAGCTCGAAAGGGGCAGCGTGAAAAACGCCAGTCAGTGGAAGCCGGACGTACTTCTGGTGCTACCGGATCGTCGGCGCTTCATCGTCAGCGACTGGCACCTCGCGGCGCGTGTTCCGAGTCTCGACCCGTGGGGCCTGCCGGGCGTCGGGGCCTACCGGAAGGGAAAGCGCGGCTCTCCGTACGCGGCACACAAGAAGCCGATCGGCGCGGTTCCGGCTGTGAAAGTGAGGCACCTCCAGGAGATGGCCGCGGCGTCTGAGACCGAGGCGTGGCCGCTCGCGGGCGAGATGGGCTTCCCGGACGAGCACGAGCTGTTCATGCTCTCCAGCGAGGTCGACCACATCTGGCTCTGGTCCAACGAGAACGGCGATGTGCTCGGTTTCAACGCCCAGTTCTTCGACGACCTCTCGGTGCTCACCGGCTTGGACTCGAAGCGCGAGTACCGCTTCACCTGCGAAAGCCCGAGAGATCCGTTGTTCGTTTGGGAATACCAGCGCGGACGTGACGTGTGGCTCGGAGCGCTCATGCCCATGCGCATCAGCGGTGGACTCGTTCAGGAGGCCGAGCTACCGAACGGCACCGAGGGACGGGGGAAGGCTGCATGAGTGCGCCGCCCGCTGTTGGCGCTCCTGCTCGTGCTCGCTGTCCCTTCGTCACGCGCTGTCACTGTCCCGACGACGCGACCGAGTGCACATGGACACCGGGTGCGTGTGGTTCGGCCGCGACCTTCCCCGCCAGTGTTCCCAGCTCCGACCCACTACTTCCTACCGACACCACAGGAGATGGCGTTTCTCACGTGCGCCTTCTCCCACGAGTCGACGGATCGGTGGAGTTGGTCGCTGACGTCTCCAGACGGCGCGCGGGGGGGACTCCAGTTCA
>JAODBO010000037.1 GCA_025464005.1 Acidimicrobiaceae bacterium
GACAGAGGTGGCCACGCGCTCGGTGCCGCCGGCGAGGAAGCGACCGATGACCGGAAGCTCCCAGAACGACTCGGCCCGGGCGATCGCCACCGCGATCGCGGGCAGGTGCTCGGGAGCGTCGTAGGCCACGTAACGAGCGAGCCACGTCGGGTGGAACTTGGCATTGAACCGCCAGAGCGACTCGATCTGCATCGACCCGGAAATCCGCTTGACGACCCAGCGTTTCAGCCGCTGGGTCGTGCACGATTCCCCCTCGCCCGCCAGTACGGCGCGCATGGTCGCGAAGTTGAGGCCCAGCCCGCGCATTTCCTGCTCTCGTAGGTGATGGATCGTCGAGACCACGAGGAAGTCGACGAGCCCGTTGGGATGATCGCCGTCGTCTCGACGCATGAGATCGAGCGAGTACCCGCCGATGCCCGGAGCCGGAACGTACTGGCAGAACGCCACAGGTGTCCCGTCCGGCCCGTGGGCGACGGCGATGAGCAGCTCGTCGTCGTCGGGATCGAACAGCCGACCGAGCGTCATCGAGAAGCCTCGCTCTTTGCCTCCTCGCCGGCTCTTTGTCATGACCGAGCGCAGCGCCTCGACGAGCGACGGGTCGCACGCTCTCGGGTCGTGGAAGGTGACCGTGTAGCCGTAGCGAGCAATGCGGTTGACCGCCTGGCGCAGCCCTTTGCTGCGACCGCCTTGGAGGTCGAAGCTCTCGACGTCGACGATTGCCTCGTCGCCGACGTAGAGCTCGTGCATCCCGGCCGCCCGATACGTCGGGAGCCACGCCTCGCCTGCGCCGAGCACCGCTACCGTCCAGCTGTGATCGTCCGCGAAGCGGCGAAAACGTGCCCACGCCGTGGCCCGGTCGTGCCTCGGGCCGATCGGGTCGGGAGAGACGAGGCAGACGCCGCCGTAGACGGCGTAGGTGACCAGCGTCTCGCCGTCGAAGAAGTGCTGTTTGTCGTGACGCAGGGCGAAGTAGTCCAGCGTCCCGGAGCCATGTCGGCGCACGACGGCGCGGGCGCGCGAGTGCGAGGTGGCGCCGGCTCGCCGGCGTCGGTCGACGACGGGTCGGGAGACGAGGACGAGCGCGACGAGAACGAGACCGAGCCCCATGGCGAGCAGGCTCGGGGAGAGGAACTCGTCGAGAGGCTGGGGCAGCGGCACCGTGCTGAAGCCGACGAGGCGCTGCGTGACTGCTTCGAGAGCGGTGAGCGGCGGAAGCGGGGAATTGTCGGGGTCGAGAATGAGGGACGTCTCGACGGCGAGGGTGGAGAGCGCCACGGTGACGAAGGCGCCCACGAGGAGACCTATTGCGGCGACCCGTCGCGACGGCCGGTCGATCGCGGTCGTGAACGACGCCCGCCTCAGCACGAGCCACGCCAAGGCGACGATGCAGAGCAGGGACTGGGTCAGCTCGACCCCTTTGAGGAGGTGGAGAATGGCGGTACCCGCGAGCAGTGCATTCGCGACGAGCCACGCTTGACGCTGGCCGCGCCGGATGCCACGCGCGACCGCGAGCAGTACAAGCGCCGCGAGCGCGACGAGGGCTGCAGCCGTCTGGGTCACGAACAGCGGAACGATCTCGAGGACGAGGTGTAGCCCGCCGCGCTGAGGCGGGAAGGCGGCGGAGAAGAGGTTGGCGACGCCCGCGACGAGCACGAGGACAGCGCTCGTGCGCCGGACCTGCTCGCGGCGCGACGCGACGACCAATGGATCGGGCGTGCCGGACACGGAGCGAGATCATCGCACCTTCCGCGTCTCGGGACACCGCGAGCGCGTCGGGCACCGTTACCGTGGTCCACGACGACGGCACATCCGTGGCCGGAAGACCGATCGGAGTCGGTGTGGCGAGCGTTCTCGTGACGGGATCCGCGGACGGCATCGGGCGTGAGACCGCGGCGGCGCTCGCCGCCGCGGACCACCGGGTCGTGCTGCACGCGCGCAGCGAGGAGCGGGCGGCACAGGCGCGCGCCGCCGTGCCGGACGCGGCGGCAGTCGTCGTCGGCGACCTGGCCTCCCTGGCCGAGACGAAGGCACTCGCCGGTGCGGCGGACTCGGCCGGGCCGTTCGACGCCGTGATCCATAACGCCGGCGTCTGGGGTCGGGGCCGCGCGCGCTCGACCACCGTCGACGGCCTCGAGCAGATCTTCCAGGTCAACGTCCTCGCGCCATTCATCCTGACGGCCCTGATGGCGAGGCCGGGTCGGCTCGTCTACTTGAGCTCCGGTCTCGAGGCTCGAGGAAGGGTGGATTTCGCCGACCTGCAGCACGAGCGTCCGCCGTGGGATGACATGCAGGCCTACTGCGACTCCAAGATGTTCGACGTGGTGCTCGCCTTCGCCGTCGCGCGCCTGTGGCCGGGCGTGACCTCGAACGCGGTGAACCCGGGCTGGATCAAGACCCGGATGGGCGGCTCGGGCGCCAGCGACGAGCTCCCTGCAGGGGCGGACACCCCGGCGTGGCTCGCCACGAGTGACCATCCATCGGCCACCGTCTCGGGCAGGTATCTGTACCGGCGCGAGGAGCTTCGCGCCAACTCGAGTGCCTACGACGTCGCCGTCCAGGAGCGCCTGCTCGAGTCATGTGCCTCGCTCAGCGGCGTCGAGCTGCCGCGCTGAAGCTGGGCTGAACCAGCGGTCAGCGCCTGCGCAGGCGGTCCAACTGGCGTCGGTCGCGTTTCGTCGGACGGCCGGCGGCCGGGTCTCGAGCGAAGGCCGGCGGGGCGAGCTCCGCGGCCGGCGGGGGTGGGCTGTGGTCGACCATATAAGTGGCTGCGAGGGCGGCGCCGACTCTTTTGTCGACCACGGTCGCGACCTCGAGCTCGCGCTGGCGCCCGCCGACGCGAACCGTGACCCGATCACCGACGTGGACCGTCGCGGCGGGCTTGGCCGATCCACGATTCACGTCGACGTGGCCAGCGCGGCAGGCCTCGGTAGCGCTAGATCGGGTCCTGAAGACCCGCACCGCCCATAGCCAGCGATCGACCCGTGTCACCTCCATGAGCGCATCGTCGCGCGTCGAGGGCGAGGCGCGGGCAGGCGGTCGCACTGAGCGATGATGACGAGGTGCGGTCGATATGCGTCTTCTGCGGCTCGAATCCCGGTCGGCGTCCCGAGTACTCCGAGAGCGCCGTCGCGCTCGCTCGCGCGCTCGTCGAGCGTGGGACCCGGATCGTCTTCGGAGGTGCTCGGGTCGGGACGATGGGCGTGCTCGCCGACGCAGCGCTCGAGCTCGGCGGCGACGTCATCGGCGTCATCCCACGTCAGCTCCTCGATGCCGAGGTGGCGCACACTGGCGTCACCGAGCTGCGCGTCGTCGACTCGATGCACGAGCGCAAGGCGCTCATGGCCGAGCTGTCGGACGGGTTCATCGCCGTCCCCGGTGGTCTCGGCACGCTCGAGGAGTTCGCCGAAATGACGACGTGGTCCAAGCTCGGACTCCACGTGAAGCCGACGGGCCTGCTCAACGTCCTCGGCTACTACGACTATCTGCTCCGATTCCTCGATCACGCCGTGGCCGAGCGTTTCATGCGCCAGGAGCATCGGGACATCGTCCTCTCCGACTCCGACGTCGAGACCTTGCTCTCGGCGATGGCCAACTGGAAGCCACCGACCGTCGCTCGCTGGATCGATGCCGACGGCCTGTCCGTCGTGCGCGACGCCTAATTGTCGCTGTTGATGGTGCAGCGAGCACGTGGGAGCCTCGCGCGAGCGACGGTGGCCGACCTTGCGTCGGCGGATGGCGGCATCGCCCGGTGACCCTCGCCGTGGCCGGCCCCGATACGATTGGGTTATGGGTCCGTTGTCGGTGCCGAGCGGGGGATGCTCCGGTCGCGACGCGGCGGACTCGGCGATCACCGGTCTCGTAGGGCTCGAGTCGGGGCTCGACGACGACAGGTTCTCCGACGACGAGCTGACCGCACTCGCACTGGCTGCCGAGCCCGATCCTGTCGTCGAGCCCGACGCGGTGCCGATCGCGCTGGGACCGCGTTTCAGCTCGAGCATGCTCGGCGCGTGGTACATGCCGGCGGTAGCGATGCACCGCTCGTCTGGATGGCGGAGGCCGGTTGTGGTCGCACTAGTCGCCACGCTCGTGGTGCTCGAAGCGCTCGGGCTCTGCAGCGTCTTCGGTCAGGTGGTCGTCGGCTGAGATCCTGCGTTTCGTGGACGGCTCGGTGCGCTCGAGCACGGTCTCGAGCCTCAGCCGAGCTTCGCGGGGCACCCGACGAGATGGTCGTCCACGACGCCGACCGCCTCGAGAAAGGCATAGACGATCGTCGACCCGACGAAGCTGAAGCCCAGGCGCTTGAGATCCTTGCCGAGGCGGTCCGACAGCTCGCTCGTGGCCGGCAGCTCCGCCATGGACCGGGGATGGTTCACCACGGGAGCGCCGTCCACCCACGCCCAGAGGTAGTCGGCGAACGAGCCGTGGTCGTCTCGTACCGCGAGGAACGCCCGAGCGTTGCTCACGGCCGAGCGCACCTTGAGGCGATTGCGGACGATGCCGGGGTCCTCGAGCAGCGAGGCCAGCTTCGCCTCGTCGTAGTGGGCGACGCGCTCGGGGTCGAAGCCGTCGAACACGCGCCGGTAGTTCTCCCGCTTGGCAAGGATCGTGGACCACGACAGCCCCGCTTGGGCGCCCTCGAGAACGAGCATCTCGAACAGGTGGAGGTCGTCGTGGGAGGGGACGCCCCACTCGTCGTCGTGATAGCTGCGCATGGCATCCGAGCTCTCGGCCCAGCTGCATCGTCGAGCGGTGTTCAAGGTCACGTCGCTCATTGTGGCGCACGGCTGCATCGCCGGACGGGGGTGACGGGTCCCACGGGCGAGCGCTCGGCGCCTCTTCTCGCGTCGAAGAGCAGCCCGACGAGGTAGCCGACTCAACTCTTGGCCCTGATCAGCCGATAGTTAGGTGTGACGTCGCGCGCCCAACTGCACGTCCTCGACTCCGTCTGGTCCTCGGAGATGAGGCAGACAATCGAGCACCTGTGCGAGCCGGGTGTGGTGACATCGGCGGTGCAGCCTGTGGTGCGACCCGCCGACCAGGTCGTCGTAGGTTACGAGGCGCTCGCTCGTATGCCCATCGAGCCGACGCGACCTCCGGACTGGTGGCTGGCGCGCGCCGAAGAGTTCGGGCTGCGTCGCAAACTCGAGATAGCCTGTCTTGCCGCTGCGGCGAGCCTGGGCCCGACGCCCGACGGACGCCTGCTCTTCGTCAACGCGAGTCCTTCCACCCTCGCCGATCCCGCCGCTCTCGCTCTCGTGGACTCGCTGCCCGAGCGCGTCGTGATCGAGCTGACGGAGCAGGAGGCGGTTCTCGACTACGGGGAGCTCCGGACGCATCTGAGCCGGTGGCTGTCGCGCGGTCTGCGCATCGCCATCGACGACACCGGCGCCGGCTACTCGAGCCTGCGTCATGTCATCGAGCTCGCGCCCGACTTCTTGAAGCTCGACCGGGAGCTGATTCGCGGTCTCGACCAGGACCGCAGCCGGCGCGCGCTCGTCAGGTCGGTCGTCGCCTTCGCGCGCGAGGTGGGGACGAGCATCATCGCCGAAGGTGTCGAGACCGCGAGCGAGCTCGAAGTGCTAAGGGAGGCGGGCGTCCACCTGGTGCAGGGCTTTCTGCTGGCGCGGCCTGGTCCGCCCTGGCCGACGATCACACCGGACGCCACACGCCCGATCTACATCGAAGATCGTGCGCGCGCGAGCGACGTCGACCAGCTCCGCGAGGCGCTCCAACGAGCGAGCGACAGTCGAAGTGCTTGCGCGGTCGTCGCCGAGCATCTGTTCCGGCAGGGACAGGTGATGCCGAGCGTCTACCTCGAACGCCACGGGGAGCTGCGATGCATAGCTCAACGCGGCCTGTGGCAGGTGCTCGACGGCATGCCGGGGTCGGCCGGCATCACCGGCCGCACATGGAAGAGCGGTCGTCCGATCGTCGTGCCCGACGTCTCCGTGGAGGCCTCGTATCTCGAGGCGATCCCGGGAGTCGTCTCGGAGATCTGTGTCCCGATCCTCATCGACGCCACGCCCGTCGGCGCCCTGAACGTCGAGTCGCTCGTTCCGCTACCCGCGGGCACCCTGTATCAGCTCGAGCACTGCGCTCAGCTCCTCGCGGATCGGCTCCAGCAGATCGGCAGCCCGCTCGACGACTCGGCCTGGCATCGAGCGGTCAACGCCTCGGTCGCGATCTCGGGGCTGACCGAGGGGATCCGGATGCCGGAGCTGCTCCTGGCACGACTTCGTGACGCGGCGCGGCTCGACTCGGGCGCGCTCATCCTCGACGGGCCGGACGGTCGCTCGGTGATCACTGCGGTCGGGCCGCTGGCCGACAGCATGCTCCACCTGACCCTCGGCGAGCTCGACGCGCTCTCGTCGTTGGTAGGGGACATCCGGTCCTGCTACACCGCCGGCGAGGCGTCGGGGAGGGGTTTCGTCGGCACCGCATCGCTGCGCGACGGCGGTGCTAGGGCGGTCGTCGTGTTGCCCCTGTGGGCGCGTCGCTCGAGGCTCGGCAGCATCGTCCTCGCGCACTCGCGGCCAGTGCAGCTCGACGGTGACGAGATTGCGCCGCTCGAGATGTTGGCGGACCACATCGCGTCGGCGTTGGCGTCTCGGCGGCCGGAGGACGCCGCGCGGCCCCGTGCTTCGCGTCGACGCGCCGCCACGCCGGTCGCGTAGGAACGCCTTGGCGGACGCAACGACCACCATCGAGACGCGACAGCCGGGACCCGCACAGCCCTGCGGCGGCTGCTGCTGCACGTAGGCTATGTCGATCCTCTCGCTCCGGCGTGTCCTGTGCTGCGTCGGCTTTCCCCTGATCATGGTCAGCGGTCTTGTTCCGCTCGCCGCCGGAGCCCAAGTGCGAACGGCCGGCACAGGGCGAGCGCCAAGCGTCGTCCCGCCGACCGGCGCCCGACGCGTCCTCGGATCGACCACCCGCCTGTTCGTCCGGACGCCGGATCAGGAGGAGATCCAGCAGGGCATCCGACTGACGAGCAGCGGGGACCTGAAGGACGCCGCGATGCTGGCGAAGATGGAGATCACGCCCCAGGCGATCTGGCTGACCGGGGGAACTCCGGCACAGGTGGAGCAGCTGGTCCGAAAGACCATGGTCGCGGCCACTCTCGAGCGTGCGGTGCCGACGTTCGTCGCGTACGACATCCCCGGCCGCGACTGCGGCGGGTACTCGGTCGGCGGAGCGCTCGACCAGGCTCTCTACGTCTCCTGGATACGTGGCATCGCCGCCGGGCTTCGCAACGGTCCCGCGGTGGTCCTGCTCGAGCCCGACAGTCTCGGCCTGCTTCCGTCCTCCTGCAGTGCGAGCGACCACCAGTTCAGCGACGCTGCGCGGTTCGCCGAGCTTCGCCGCGCCGTGACGGTTCTCGAGCGTCGGCCGAAGGTGAGCGTGTATCTGGACGGCACCCGTAGTGACTGGCTCGACGTGGGCCAGATCTCCCGGGAGCTCGTCCGCGCGGGCGTCGCTCGGGCCCAGGGCTTCTTCCTCGACGTTGGCAACTTCCAGCCGACCCCGGAACTCGTCGACTTCGGCACTTGGATCTCGGATTGCATCGCCTTCGCCGCTGATCCCGAGCAGAGAGGACGGCGCCTCGGTCGCTACGGCGACTGTGCCAGCCAGTACAGTCCGGCCAGCGAGAGCAATTTCGGCACCTGGGGCCTCACCACGCAGTGGTATGCAGCGAACATGGGCGACGCGCTCGCCACGACGCACTTCGTGATCGACACGAGCCGTAACGGGCGGGGACCCACCGCAATGTCGGTCTACGGCAGCGCTCCCTACGACCAGCCGCCGAGCGTCGTCTCCACCCTTGCACATGGCAGCTGGTGCAATCCGCCCGGTGCCGGTCTCGGGATCGCCCCGACGACGCACACCGGTGTGCCGTTGCTCGACGCCTACCTGTGGGTGAAGATCCCGGGTGAGTCCGACGGTCACTGCGACGCCGGCGAGGGTGCGCGGTCGTGGAACTATGGCGGCTACAGCCGGACGGGCTGGCCGACAGCCTCATCCGTCCAGGCGTTGTTCGACCCCCTCTGGGGGCGCGTCGACCCGCCCTCCGGGGCATGGTTCGCACAACAGGCCCTTCAGCTTGCGAAGAACGCGAACCCGCCACTCTCGGGTCGTTGAACCGACTCCCGGTCCCTCAGCGCTCTCCCTGCACCTTGTTGAGCTCGGCTCTCGATAGCGGGGGGTGGGCGAGCGCCTCGTTCGAGGGCCGCAGACCGGCGATCGCGAGGTCGAGGCAGCGCTCCCATGCCCGGGGGACGAGCAGCGCGCGTTCGATCATCATGCTGAGCAAAATGGCGACGAGCGTTATGTCCTCCGGAGTGACATCAGTCCGGACGCGACCGTGCTGCTGGGCCTCGGATAGGAGGCGGCCGACTAACTGCCGCGGACGCTTCAGCTGATCCTCGTCACCGTGGGTCCGCCAGAGCTTCGACTGACAGCCGCGGTGCGACGCCTCGAGCTCGCAGACGCGGCGCAGGAATAGCTCGAGTCTGCGGCCCTCCAGCTCGCCGAGCGCCAGCTCCGCCGCCTCGACCACCTCGGCGAGGAGCTCACGGACGAGCTCGGCGCTGAGAGCGTCCTTGGTCGGGAAGCGGCGGTAGCCGGCGATGCGTGCGATCTCCTCGACGCTGCCGTCGAGGCCTTGGTCCGCGAAGACGGCCGCAGCAGCGGCGAGGAGACGTTGGCGGTTTTCGGCCGCGTCCCGGCGCAGATGGGGCTCGTCGGTCACAGCCATGGAGGCGCCCATCGGTCGCTACTCCGCTTCGCTCCGGCAAGCGTTCCGGCTGCGACGATCCCGAGCTCGAAATGCCCTTCGGTTCCGGGGACGGGTTCGTGGCCTCCGGCGCGCCGGATTGCCGGTATGAGGAACGAAGCGAGCGCGGCGAGGAGACCGGCGACGGCCAGCATGGCAAAGCCATGAGTGCAGCCGGACTCCTTCGACGCCGAATAGCAGGGCGACGAGATTCGTCGTCCACACTGCTATGTCCTGGCGACGAGACCGCTCCGTCGCTCCGGCGTCGTAAGGTCGGATAGTGCTTACTGGAACGTCCGTCGACCGGGACGCCCTCCGCGCCCGGGCGAACGAGCTCCTCCAGCTCCTCGTCGGTCGACCGGCCGAGCTCCGCGACGACCAGTGGACCGCCATCGAGGCCCTGGTGGCGGACCGGAGACGGGCGCTCGTCGTGCAGCGCACCGGATGGGGTAAGTCCGCCGTCTATTTCCTCGCGACCGTCCTTCTCCGCGACGGCGGCGCAGGTCCGACCGTCATCGTGTCGCCACTGCTAGCCCTCATGCGCAACCAGATAGCGGCAGCGTCACGTACTGGCATCCGAGCCGTCGCCATCAACTCGACGAACGTGCAGGACTGGACCTCGACCTTCGCGGCCGTGAAGCGAGGGGACGTCGACGTCCTGCTCGTCTCGCCCGAGCGGCTCAATAATCCGGAGTTTCGCGATCGGGTGCTGCCCGAGCTCGTCGCCTCTTGCGGGCTCCTCGTGGTCGACGAGGCGCACTGCATCTCGGACTGGGGCCACGATTTCCGCCCGGACTACCGGCGTATCAGGTCGTTTCTCGAGGAGCTGCCGGCGGGCACCCCGGTGCTCGCCACGACCGCGACCGCGCCCAGTCGCGTCGTGCAGGACGTTGCCGACGTGCTTGGCATCTCGCCCGGCGTCGAGGACGTGCTCGTGCTACGTGGACCACTCGATCGGGAGAGCCTCCATCTCGCGGTGGTGGAGCTGGAGAGCCAGGCTGAGCGGTTGGCGTGGCTCGCGGACCACCTCGCCGAGCTGCCCGGCTCGGGCATCGTCTACACCCTCACGGTCTCCGCGACGACGGAGATCGCCGACTATCTGAGTGGCCAGGGCTTCAAGGTCGCCTCCTACTCCGGGCGCACCGGAGACGAGGACCGCCTCGCTGCAGAGGAGGACCTCCTCGCGAACCGGGTGAAGGCGCTCGTCGCGACTTCGGCTCTCGGGATGGGCTTCGACAAGCCCGACCTCGGATTCGTCGTGCACTTCGGCGCGCCGCCCGGGCCGGTCGCGTACTACCAGCAGGTGGGACGTGCCGGGCGCGGTGTCGATCGGGCGGAGGCGGTTCTCGTGCCGGGGACCGAGGATCAGGCCATCTGGGAGTACTTCGCCTCCGTGGGCTTCCCCAACGAGGAGCAGGTGTGTTCGGTGCTGTCGGAGCTCCGAGCCGCATGTGGACCGGTCAGTACGCCGGTGCTCGAGACCAAGGTCGCTCTCAACCGGACCCGGCTCGAACTCTTGCTGAAAGTGCTCGACGTCGACGGCGCCGTCCGCCGCGTGAAAGGCGGCTGGGAGGCGACCGGCAAGGCGTGGGCCTACGACGTCGAGCGCTATGCGATGGTGGCCGAGACGAGGAGATCCGAGCAACGCGCGATGCGGGAGTACATCGCGACCACGTCGTGTCGCATGCGCTTCCTCCTCGAACAGCTCGACGATCCGGGAGCTGTCGACTGTGGTCGTTGCGACAACTGCCTCGGCAGCCCGCTCGCCACGGCTACGAGCGCGGTCGCGGTCGAAGCCGCGACGGCGCGGCTCGAGCGCCCAGGAGTTTCGATCGAAGCGAAGCGTCAGTGGCCGGCGGCGATGGAGAGCCTCGGCGTCGATGTTCGGGGCAAGATACAAGAGGCGGAGCGCGCCGAGGTCGGGCGCGCGGTCGGGCGCTTCACCGATCTCGGCTATGGCCGGCGGATCCGGTCCGCCGTCGCCGTCGAGGCAGAGGACGCCGACGTCCCGGACGAGCTCGTCGGCGCTGCGCTCAGGGTGCTCGGCGCATGGAAGGGTGAGTGGCCGACCCGCCCGGTGGGGATCGTGACGGTCGGATCACTGAGCCGTCCCACTCTCGTCGAAAGCTTTGCTGCCCGCATCGGGTCCGCCGGAAGGCTCCCGGTTGTCGGGACCGTTCGACACCGTGGCGAGCACCGGTTGGAACGCTCCAACAGCGCCTTCCGACTACGGGCGGTATTCGGTGCGTATTCGCTCGGACCCGAGCTGACGTCGTTGCTCGCCGGTGAGCTCGCCGGCAAGCCGCTTTTCCTCCTCGACGACTACGTCGACTCCGGCTGGACTCTGGCCGTCGTGGCGCGCCTACTTCGCCTGGCAGGCGCCGGTCTCGTCTATCCGCTAGTTCTCGGCACGGTCGGTTAGCGACCCACGTTCGGTCACCCGCTCGGCGAGCTCGGGCCGGACGTGCTCGGCTGCGCGTGCCCGACTTCCTGCACGAGCCAGCCGTTGCCGTCGGGGTCACTGAAGCTGAGGAACGAGTTGTAATCGCTGCGTTGGGCATCAGCACCGACTACCTGAGAGCCCGACTCGAAGTGGAAGACGTCGCCTATGTCGGTCCCACGTTCGACGAGCTCGGCGCGCGCCGCGTCGATGTCGGGGACGATCAGGTGCAGGCCTTGGAGGGACCCCGCTGATTCTGCATTCTTCATGATGGCAATCGAGCACGCCGAGCCCGGCGGCGTCAGCTGCACGACGCGGAAGTCGTCACCGGCGCTGTAGTCGACGTGGAGGTTGAAGCCGGCATTGTCGATGTAGAAGGTCTTGGCGCGGTCGATGTCCGAGACGGGGACCACCACCAGCTCGAGCTTCCAGTCCACGGGTCTGCCTCCTTGGGTGATCGGCTTGGCCTAAGCAGCACGTGGGCCGCTGGCTGGATCGAGTCAAAACAGTCCGGCGAACCCGCCTCCGAATGGGACCACCCACGCGAAACCACGCGCCCAAGTGGTCCATCGGGGGCTGGCGCAATGCTAGGCCCGACGAGGTGGCTGATCGTGCCTTTGCTGACCGTCGAGACGCTGGCCGTGCCTTGGCGAGCCTGCTCGGGCAGTACCGCGCGCGCCGTGACGTCGTGGTCCTGGCATTGCCCCGGGGAGGTGTACCTGTCGCGTACGAGGTCGCAGCGGCTCTTGGCGCGCCGCTGGACGTCATCGTCGTGCGCCGACTCGGGGTCCCGGGCCACGTCGAGCTCGCTATGGGAGCCATTGCGAGCGGCGGCGTGGTGGTCGTCAACGACGATGTCGTCCGCGGTCTCGGCATCTCGGCAGAAGTGATCCAGCACGTCGCAGACGCGGAGGGACGCGAGCTGGCTAGGCGAGAACGCGCCTACCGGAGTGCGCCGATGGAGGACGTCACCGGCAAGGTCGTGATCTTGGTGGACGACGGTCTGGCAACTGGTTCGAGCATGCGCGCTGCAATATCGGCGCTGCGTCGACTGCGACCCGCCCGGATCGTCGTCGCAGTCCCGGCCGCACCTGAGTCAACCTGCAACGAGATGGCCGCCGAAGCGGACGAGGTGGTGTGCGCGACGACGCCGTCACCGTTCTTCGCGGTCGGCCAGGCCTATTGGAGCTTCGCTCAGACGACTGACGACGAGGTGTGCGAGCTCCTCGCCGCAGCCTCGGCCAGACGCCATAGCCAGCGTGGCACGAACGGACCCGCGGAGGTGCCCCTCATCCGCTTGGCCGTCGCGCCCATGACGGACGGGCAACCGCCTCATCAGGCATTGCTCGATCTGGTGGGGGACGCGCACTTCGTGCTGTTGGGTGAGGCCTCACACGGCACGCATGAGTTCTACGAGCAGCGTGCAAGGATGACTCGCTGGCTAGTCGAGGAGAAAGGGTTCTGCGCGATTGCCGTCGAGGCCGACTGGCCCGACGCGTATCGGGTCAACCGGTACGTTCGAGGCCGCGGTGAGGACTCGAGCGCGCAAGAGGCGCTGCGGGGTTTCGAGCACTTCCCGAGCTGGATGTGGCGGAACGAGGTGACGCTGGACTTCGTCGGTTGGCTGCGGGAACGCAACGACCGATCCCGGCGCGGAGCGCGGGCAAAGGCCGGCTTCTACGGGCTGGACCTCTACAGCCTCTATCGGTCGATCCACGAGATTGTTGCCTACCTCGAGAAGGTGGACCCGCTGGCGGCGTCCAGGGCCCGTGAGCGCTTCGCCTGCTTCGATCATCACGACGGCGAGGCCCAGAGCTACGGCTCGCCGGCAGCCTTCGGGGCCGGAGAGTCCTGCGAGAAGGAGGCCGTCGAGCAGCTCGTGGACTTGCAGCGCAACGCCAGCGAGTACGAGCGGCAGGACGGCCCGGTTGCCGAGGACGGGTATTTCTACGCCGAGCAGAACGCCCGCACGGTGCGCGACGCCGAGGCGTACTACCGGGCGATGTTCGGAGGCCGGGTCTCGTCTTGGAACCTGCGCGACCGCCACATGGTCGACACCCTCGAAGCCCTCGTGGACCATCTCAGTCGCCAGCGGGGGGAACAGGCCAAGGTCGTGGTGTGGGCCCACAATTCCCATCTCGGCGACGCCCGGGCGACCGAGGTCTCCTCCCTCGGGGAGATCAACGTGTGCCAGCTCGTGCGCGAGCGGCATCCGGGGGACTGCCGAGCGATCGGCTTCACCTCCTTCGGCGGGACCGTGACAGCCGCGGACGACTGGGACGGACCGGCGGAACGCAAACGGATACGTCCCGCACTGCCCGGCAGCTACGAACGGCTCTTTCACGACCTCGGCGAACAGGTCTTCTGGCTCGCGTTCGGGACGGCCCCACAGGCGGCCGAGCTGCTGCGATCAGCGCGACTCGAGCGGGCCATCGGAGTCGTCTACCGACCCCGGACCGAGCGTCAGAGCCACTACCTTCGCGCCCGGCTGGCGGATCAATTCGACGCGGTGATCCACATCGACGAGACCCGCGCCGTGGAGCCGATCGAGCGCACGGCCCGCTGGGACGAAGGCGAAGTGCCCGAGACGTACCCCTTCGCGGTCTAGCCCTTCTCACAGCGAAGTCGGGCCGCTTCTCAGCGCACCCGACATTCCGGCTCGTGCTCTCGCTGGCGACGACCGACGGTCAGTCCAAGCCTTGCGGTTCGAGGCCCTCGTTGATCGCTGCCTCCGACCTCGTCGAGTGAGCCCGGAGCCGTCCCGCGGCCTCGGGTGTGTCCAGCTTGCTCGCTGCAAGGTAGGCGACGAGAACGACGATCGGGATGGCGAACAGCAGTGCCGTCAGCGCATGGCCCACCCCGATGCCGCCGGCATTGTGGGCAAAGCCGAGCCAGTCCGCGAAGGAGGCGCCTAGTGGGCGGGTGAGGATGTAGGCCAGCCAGAAAGTCGCGACAGCGTTGGCTCGCATCAACCCGTAGGCGAGGCCGGGGACGGCGAACAAGGCGGCGAACATTACGCCCGAGCCGAGGTATCCGAGCTTGAACGTCGTCGCCGTCAGGTCCCCGGCAGCGGTGCCCAACGCGAAGGTCGCGAGCACCGTCAACCAGTAGAAGATCTCTCGTCTAGGGGTGTAGATGCTGTGGATCGACAGGGTGCCCTCGGTCCGGTACCAGACGGTCAAGATCACGATGAGTGCGACGAGGTAGAAGATGCTGGACGCGGCGTAAGGGACGTGGAGACCGAGGTGGAGCACATCGGCGGCCATGGTGCCGAATACCGCGACCATCGCTACCGCGGACCAGTACGTCCAGGCGCTGTAGCGGCGAGCCGACAGCTGGAACGCCATGGCCACGGCGAACCCGATGAAGCCGATGACGACAGCCAAGTACTGGTTGATGCCGTGGACCAGCGCGTCCGACAGGGATTCGCCCATCGCCGTGCTGAGCAACTTGACGGCCCAGAACAGAGCGGTGATCCGGACAGGGACCTTGAGGGCCTGAGCAGCGTTGTTTCTCGTGCGCGACAAGTGACGGGGCGCACCCCGGGGTGCCTCGCGCGCAGGAACACCGGCAGCAGTACTGGTGGCTCGCCAGTCGCCTGCGCGCTCGTCCACGGCGCTGGTGTCGGAGGGCCGGCGGAGATCCTCGACGTCGGCGCCCCGTCCCATCGCGGCGCGGTCACCGCGGACTGCCGAGTTGTAGGAGCGCCAGCGGTGCCAGACGAGGAGCGCGATGGCCAAGACGGCGAGAGCGCCGAGTAGGTAGCCCGCATCGCTGAACCCCTTCATGATCGACTTCCACTGGCCGCCGATGCCATATCCGATCAGGGCCATGGCTCCGTCCCACACCAGTGATCCGATGGCGGTCAGAATCCCGAAGCGGAGGGCGGGCACTCGGGCCACGCCGGCCGGAACGGCGACGAAGTTGCGGATGACCGGCAGCAGGCGACTGCCGAGCACGCCCCATCGTTCGTGGCGCCCGTACCAGGCCTCGACTCGGTCGAGGTCGTGCGGGCTCAGGAGGACGAAGCGGCCGTAGCGTTCGACAAGGGGCCGCCCACCAGCTCGGCCTACCGCCCAGGCGATGAAGGCACCCACTACCTCCCCTGCAGTGCCGGCGGCGATGACCCCGGGAAGGCTGAGCGTGCCTTGTGAGGCAAGGACGCCACCGAAGCCGAGCGTCAGCTCCGACGAGGTTGGCACGCAGCACGACTGGAGCACCGAGAGCACGAAGATGGCGGCGTAGCCCGACGATGTCACGAAGCTCGTCGGGTCGAGCAGAGCGAGAGACGACATGGTTCTCAGGCGCCCCGCCGCCGGAGGACGGCGATCTTGTCGCCGCAGGGCTTCGTCAGCGCGCGAGCTTCGATCATGGGCTCCCAGAGGGCGGTCACGTCGGGCAATGTTACGGGCGGCAGCCGCTCGGGGACGCCCGACCACAGGATGATCTCCCGATCCCTCGACTACGACCACGGGGGGACGGCAGTACGCCCGTGGGATGATCCGCGGAGCTCGTCAACAGGGCTGCTTACACGCCCCTGCGGCAGCGCGGCACAATGATCGAGTGGCCAATCCAGGGATGGTGCTGGGCTCCAGCACACGTCTCGCCTCGGATTGGTCGCGCGCAGTCGCGTACGACATCGCCCATCCGCAATTGGCCGACACGCTGGCCGTGGCCTGTCTGGCGGCCGCGAGCACTCCGTGGCTGCTATCGCACACGCACCACGGGCCGGCGGTCTGGCTCTGCGACGTCGGGCTGCTCGTGCCCCTCGTCTGGCGCCGCCGTCAGCCGGTGGTGGTCTTCGCTTTGCTCGCCGTCGTGGCGTTCGTGCAGTGGCTGACGGCCGAGGCCCTTGTGACCGATGTGGCGTTGCTCGCGGCGCTCTTCACGGTGGCATTCGAGCGCCCACTGCGTACCGCCATTGCGGCCGGGACCGTGCTGGAGGCCGGGGTGATCCTCGCCAGCTTCCGCTGGAGTCTGGCGGGAAGCTGGATCCGATCGCTGGTAGCGCTGTCCGGGTTGGCCGCGGTCGCCCTCCTCCTCGGCGCCATTCTCCGGGTCCGGCGCGCCCACTTGGCCGAGCTGACGGAGCGGGCGGCACGCCTCGAGCTCGAACGCGACCAGCAGGCCCAGATCGCCGCTGCAGCCGAGCGAACCCGGATCGCGCGTGAGATGCACGACGTCATCGCCCACAGCCTGGCCGTGATGGTCACGATGGCCGACGGCGCCACCGCCAAACTGGCCCGTGATCCGGCCAGGGCCGGCACGGCCATCCAGGCGATCTCGGATGTCGGCCGCCAGGCACTCGGCGAAACCCGGCGTCTCCTCGGCGTCTTGCGAGCCGAGGACAAAGGCCCCGACCTGGCGCCCCAGCCGGGGCTCGCCCAGCTGGAGGAGCTCATGGAGCAATTGCGCGCCACCGGCCTCAAGGCCGACCTCGTGAAGCAGGGCCGGCCCTTCGACCTCCCTCCCGGAGCCGAGCTCACCGTGTATCGCCTCGTACAGGAGGCCGGCACCAACACCCTCAAGCATGCTCCCACCGCCACGTCCTTTCGCGTCCGACTCGACTTCTCCCATCCCCGCCTGCTGCTGGAAGCGGTCGACGATGGACCGCGGGTTCTCGCCCGTAACTCGGGCGGCGCCGGACATGGGATCGCCGGGATGCGAGAGCGGGTCAGCCTCTACGGTGGGACGGTCGACACGGGACCCAGCCCGGACGGGGGATGGGTGGTGCGAGCCTCGCTCGACGCGACGTCGGGACCGTGACGGGGACGGATGGCCCCCGACCCGTGCGGGTCCTACTCGTCGACGACCAGGAGCTGATGCGTCAGGGCCTGCGGATGGTGCTCGAGGAGCAACCCGATCTGCTCGTCGTCGGCGAAGCCGGTGACGGCGACGATGCGGTCCGCGCCGCTGCCGACCTGGACCCCGATGTGATCGTCATGGATGTACGCATGCCGGGCTCGGACGGAATCGAGGCCACACGGCGGATTACCGCCGCCAACCCCCGCTCGCGGGTGCTGATCCTGACCACCTTCGACCTCGACGAGTACGCCTTCTCGGCCCTGCGCTTCGGCGCCAGCGGATTCCTGCTGAAGGACGTCCCGCCAGCAGAGCTGGCGCAGGCCATCCGCAACATCGCCGATGGAGACGCGGTCGTGGCTCCTAGCGTCACCCGCCGGCTCCTCGACGCGTACGCGCACCGCCTTCCCGACCTGCGTCAACGATCCACCGTGGACCAGGACGTGCTCCTCGCCACCCTGACCGAACGCGAACAGGAGATCCTGATCGAGGTCGCCGCCGGACTCTCCAATACCGAGATCGCGTCCAAGCTCTACCTCGCAGAGGCGACCGTGAAGACCCATCTCGGCCGAATCCTCAGCAAGCTCGGCCTCCGAGACCGGGTGCAGGTAGTGGTCTACGCCTACCAGACCGGCTTGGTTCGCCCTGGTGGCCCGTAGGAGAATCCGGAGGAGCGAGACATCGTCTGCGGGTGCACTTGACGGCTCAGGATGGCTCCTCCAGATCGACTGGCAGGAGGTGCCAAGTCTGCGGGGGCTCGTCGGACAGCCGCTTCGCCTCCTCCTCGTAGCTCTGGTCGGTGCCGGTGAGCCGCTCTCGGTGCTGGCGCAAGTGCTCGTCCCACGAGGCGACGACGTAGAGCTCCTCGAATACATGGGGTTGCTCGCCGTCGCGGAACAGCCACCAGTCGGTGGCGCCGGTCCGTAGCCGTGACTCACGCACACGGCTCATCGCACGGATGAACTCGGGCGCAAGCTCAGCGGGGATCGAATAGATCGTGCGCACCACCACCGGCCCGGTCGCCGCGTCGGTCTCGAGCGCGAGCACTGGATCGGGGCGCGTCACGGTGCTGCGGTCCATGTGCGACGTGTCGATCAGCGGCCAGACGCCGATCGACGCCGTGCCCGCGACCATGAGACCCGCGGCAACGAGGAAGGCGACGGTGAGCCCGAACGCGTCGGCGACCGTGCCCCATGCCAGGGCGCCCAGGCCCTGCGCTCCGTAGAGCACCATCTGGTAGACGGACAGCCCCCGAGCTCGCACCCAAGCCGGCAAGAAGAGCTGGAGCGACGTGTTCACCGTCGCAAGCATCACGACCCAGGCCGTACCCGCGGGGATCAGGACCAGCACGACGCCGATCGTCGACCGCAAGAGGATGACCGCGACAGTGGCCGCGCCGAACAGCCCGCCGGCTAGTCCGACGAGGACATTCGTCGACAGTCGGGCACGTGTCCACGAGAGCGTGGCCGCACCAGCGATCGCGCCCACGCCGAGCGCACCGAGCAAGAGCCCGTATCCGGTGGAGCCGAGATCGAGCCGGCGACTCGCTACAAGAGGCAAAAGCCCCCAGAGCGCGCTCGCCGGCACGAGGAACAACGCGGACCGGAGCAAGATCCGGCGGACGACCGGCGCGTAGCGGACGTACCGGCCGCCGGCCCGAAGCGCGGCCAGGAAGCGTTCGGGGACCTGTGGCGAGGTGTCGGAGGCCGGTCGCCAGAGAGCGACGACGATGCCGTAGACGGCAAATGTCCCTGCGTTGAGCGCGAAGACGGCCCCGACCCCCACATGCGCGATCAGGATTCCCGCGATCGCCGGTCCTATGGCGCGAGCGATGTTGATATTGATCGAGTTGAGCTGGGCCGCCGCAGGGACCTGGTCGCGAGGCACGAGCTCGGGCACGAGCGACTGGTAAGCGGGCGTGACGACGGCGGAGCCCGAGCCGATCACGAAGGTGAACAGAAGCAGTAGAGCCGGCGAGATCTGACCGGCGATCGTGAGAGCGGCGAGCGCCGAGCCGGCGAGCGCGAGGACAACCTGCACCGCGATGAGCAACCGGCGTCGGTCGAGGGTGTCGGCCAGGACGCCCCCGACGATGCCGAACAGCACGTCGGGGAGCATGTCGGCGGTCTGGACGAGCGAGACGAGGATCGCAGCGTTGGCGGCGTGGACGAGCAGCCACTGGGCGCCGACCGTCTGCTGCCAGGCACCGACGTTGCTCACGAGCGAGGCGAGCCAAAGCCATCGAAAGACCCTGAGCCGCAGCGGGGCCCACGTCGACGAAGCTGGGTGTCCGTCAGTCATAACGCACCGGAATCCCCTGCAGGCCGTGTCCGCCCAAGGAACCAGGGCGCCCTCGCCGTCTTCGCCGTGAACCGTCGAGCGAGCGCGTCATGGAGGGGGCGCCTCCGTTGGAGCGACGCGATGGGCCTCCTGCACACCATCCGGCCCGCTCGGTCCGCCGTAGGCCCTGACGACGAGTGAGGATCGTCCGAGCACGAACACCCCGGCCACCGCCAACAGCCCGCCGAGTGCCTCGACAGCGAGCGAGGCGGCATCGATCGGGACGCGCTCGTCGAAGGCGAGTACCCCGAGCAGCACCGCGACAGTGGGCTCGATCGTGTCGATGACCGGTAGTGAGCTCTCGAGCGGCCCCGACTGGTAGGCGCTCTGTGAGAACAGAAAGCCGACGATACCGATTCCGATCAGGGCGTAGGGCTGCCAGCTCGTGAGTGCGACCGAGACCCCTTGACCGAGCAGATAGGTGACGGTCTTGGTGAGCAGGGCAAGGAGCGCGAAGCAGATCGCGGCTGCTGCGGCGAGAAGTGAAGCGCGGTGACGGGCGTGCGGGCGCGCCGCTGTCGTGAGTGACAGGAAGATGGCTCCGGCACAGGGGACGCCCATCAGCACCCACACCCTGTTGCTCGGATCCGAGGTGCCACCTATCGGCTCGGCAGTGACGAGGAACAGGCCCACGCCGGCTACGACCGCGCCGGCGGCAAGCCACTCTCGCCATCCTGGTCGGCGATGCTCGCTCCTCACGGCG
The DNA here is from genome assembly GCA_025464005.1 of Acidimicrobiaceae bacterium. Lineage (GTDB taxonomy): Bacteria > Actinomycetota > Acidimicrobiia > Acidimicrobiales > Bog-793 > RYN-46. Next base: position 20,059 of record JAODBO010000037.1, read on the forward strand.
AAGGGAAGGGCGAAGACCAGCTCCATCGCGATCAACGGCTCGACGAGCGCGACATTGCCGAGGTACAGCGCGATGGCCTGGACGAGGTAGGCGACGATCATGCACGCGACACCGGCCAACCAGATCGGCCGATGGAAGAGGTCGAGCAGCAGGCGAAAGCGGAGTGAGTCAGAGGCCGGCTCAAGGCGGGCAGCACGCTGTTGGAGCACCGCTGAGGCCGCGAACGCCGCTGCCGCGACTAGGGCGAGCGCTGCCGAAGCTCCCAGATTCATCGGCACGATCCATCGGTCAAGAGAGGCACTTCTCGAACCAGTAGCTGGCGTAGGGGTTGTCGTTGTACGCCGGCACTTCACGGTAACCCGAAGCGCTGTACAGGGCGAGTGCCTCGGTGAGCGACCAGTTGGTGTCCAGGCAGACCAGTGGGCAGTTCATGTCCCGAGCGAGGTGTTCCAAGGCTTCGAGCAGGCGCCGGCCGATACCTTGGCATCGTGCCGCAGGCTCGATCCACATTCGCTTGATCTCCGCGCGTGCGTCGTCCAGCTTGCGCACAGCGCCGCAGCCGGCAGGATCCCCACCGAGAAGGACGACCAAGCACGCCCCCGCCGGCTCGACGAGCTCGATCGTCGATATCTGTTCGGTTCGGCCCAAGTCGAACCCGTCAGGGAATCGCGAAGCGAGCTCGTCGTGGTAGCGCTCGAGGAGGCTGGCAGCCAGCTCGGTGTCCGGTCGCTCGTGCACGATCTCGATATCGGCCATCCCAGAGCGTAAGTGGGCGACGTCGTGTAGCGCGTGGTCCGCATGGCTTCGGCTGACGGCGACCGTGCGCGAAAAGGATCCGCAGGCGGCACAAGAACGAAGCGCAAGCTCACGAGCTGGGCTTGTGCTGTTGGTGGCTAACCGCTCCAGGTGGCGAGCGTGTACCGAGGTGTGTCCTTGTGGCCCCGCGAGCGGAGACGATTGCTCTGTAGCCTCAGGAGATGAGACCGGACGACGGGCGGCAACGTTTCCGCGACGGATGCCATCTCCTATGACCTCGCTCGAATACACCTTGTGGACTGGATGGGACCTCCGCGGCGGAGTTGGCGCCAAACCCGACGCTGCCGAGGCGTTCGCGCAGTCCGCGCGGCATAACGCTGGCATAGAGCAGCGCTATGAGCTCATCGCCGTCGCGGCGCGCGGTTTTCGACCCCCGAGGTTCTTGAGTGCCAGAGAGCTCTCTGAGGAGGACGTCGCCGCTCGTCCGACGGAGGCAGCGTGGGACGCCGATGCCGTCTACGAGGGACTCAGGAAGACCTGGTCGTTGCTGTACCGCCGCGTCGCGGAGACGAGTCCCCCGGTCGTCGCCCCTTACGCGATCTATCTGCTCGGGGTGAACCCTCCGCCGGGTGCGACAGACGAGGAGCTCGACATCTTCAACGACTTCTACACCAACGTCCACTTGCCCGAAGTCGCCGAACGCCGCCATGCCCTCCGTGCCGTCCGCTACGAGCTCGTGCGTGAAGTGCGGCCGCCCTACCAGGGTGCGCCCCGTTTCCTCGCCGCGTACGAGCTCGACAAGGTGGCTGCTTCGAACCGCCGGCACGTCGGGCCCCCATACGCCACCGGGCCGGAGGTTTGGCAGCGCCATTCGACGCCGTGGCGGCTCTGGTACCGCCGACTAGGTGCCGAGGAGGAGGCGGCGGCACACCGGTCCTAGGGCGCCGCCCGGGAGAGCGTGAGAGCTGGCTCAGGCGGCGCTCCCGCCAGCGACCCCCTCGGCCAGGCACGCGCGTTGATCACTGGCTCCTTCTGGTGGTCGCAGCCTTGTTGTCGCTCGGAGGGTGATGTCAAGCGGAATCGGAGAACGCGAGATACGTTCCGCAAGTGATGCAGCGGAAGAGGTATGCGTCGCTTCTCCGCTCGCTACCAACCCGTCCACGTGCTCCCTCGATTGACGTTCGTTCCAACCGAATCGGTCGTTCTCGTGCAGGAGCATGTCAAGCGCCTCGGGGATGTTCTCAAGCTCCCGGCGACCGATTTGACCAAGAAACGCGCATGCATTCCGACAGTGATAGAGCCAGTGGTCTTGCTGCAACGATTGGAACCCTGGCGTCCTGCGGGAAACTTCGTCGAGCACCGAGGCTGGGACATCGTCTGGCACGCCCCATCCGACGTCGGTGAACGCCGCGTCAAACTTGCTTGCTGCCGTGCCGTCCGCGATACACCAAGGACAGAGGTTGTCGTCAGAATCCTCCTGCCTGTAGACGGGACCGACGTAGACGTAGCCGCGCTTTTTCTCGCAAGCCACGCACTTGACGGTCGATGTCTCGACTGAACCCGTGGCCACGGGGTCAGGGTGATATCGAAAGACTGGGAGTGGCACGGTCATTGGTCAGTCCGAAGGCCAGGCACGTTCACAGACTGCCCGATCGGGACGCTGAGCGTGTGCGCTGCGTGCCGAGCGCACGCGGTCGTGCCGTTCGGCGCTGCTCTCGAGCGTTGGTCCACCGACGATATATGCAACCGTTTTGTGCGTTGTGGGGTGAGTCCGATCGTCGGCTCGTGGGTGGTCGGTGGCGACCACATCACAGGTAACCAAGGACAGCTCCAGGTGCTTTGGCGTCGGAGGAGGCATCCTCCGTGTTTGTTTCGGTTGCGTGCACCGCGGCCGGCACGTCGCGAATGCCGGTGCGGCGTTCCGTATTGCGGTGAGCCGCGATCGACGTGTGTTCACGAGGCAGGTACCGAGCACGGCCCTGAACGGACGGGATGCTGGCCCTGGTGACAAGGATGGGACGAATCACTACAACAACGTGGCTACTCTAGAGCTCGAGGCTCGGGGCCGACGAGTGCTCACCGGCAAGTGGCTCGGAGATCAGCTTGTCCTGTCGACCAGATGATCCGGTGTCATTGGGGTCTTGGGATGGCTGAATTCATTCATGCCGATCTCCGTGGCTCTCGGTTCGAGCAGGTTGACCTCAGCGGCGCGCAGCTCCACTCGGTTGACCTGACCGACGCTGGGTTCCGCGGTGTCGACCTGAGCAGGGTCGTGATGCGGAGCGTGGACCTGGTCGACGTCGTCATTCACGGCGAGATCCAAAACCTGACGATCAATGGCGTCGACATCGGGCCCTTGATCGACGCCGAGCTCAACAGGCGCTATCCCCTCCGGTCCAAAATGCGCCCGGCAGATCCGGCAGGTTTCCGCGAGGCGTGGGACATCGTTGAGCGGCTCTGGGGCGAGACCGGCGAACGGGCCCGCCGGCTGCAACCTGAACTGCTGCACGAGTCGATCGACGGCGAGTGGTCGTTCATCGAGACACTGCGCCACCTCGTGTTCGCCACCGACTCCTGGATCAGACGGGCGATCCTCGGCGATCCGTCGCCGTGGGACGCCTTGGACCTGCCGTGGGACGAGATGCCTGACACGCCGGGAGTGCCCCGCGACCGCGACGCACGACCCTCGCTCGACGCGGTGCTCGAGCTGCGCCGCGACCGGATGTCCACCGTACGCCACGTCATCGAGGGTCTGACCGTCACGTCGCTCGAGGGCCACACGGAAGCGGTCGAGGGACCAGGCTGGCCGGAGCCCCGCAGCTACCGGGTGCGTAAGTGCCTGCTCTGCATCCTCAACGAAGAGTGGGAGCACCGGCTATACGCCGAGCGAGACCTGGGTGTCCTGGAGGCGCGCCGTGCGTAGCGGGGGCGCCGGCGCGGGCGCCTCCTCAGGGCCAGCCTTTGGCCGCGTCACTTGTCACAGACGAGCAATCCAGCTGAGGGCTGGTGACAGGGGCGCGAGCGGATACAGAACCGCGCACCGAACGGCGACTCGTGCCAGTTGTCGGGAGAAGCCGAAGGACACATCGAGCGTCGAGGGCGCGCGCACGGGTCCCCGATCGGGACGCCGTTGGCGGAATCGGCCGGGGCGCCCTCCCGCTCCCGACGTGCCGATCTGGCGCGACGGACAGCTGCCGTTGGAGGACATCTCGTGCGGTCGGTCTGCACTCGCGTTGTAGAGCAGACGCGACGGGTACCTCGGCCGGCCTTCCGTAGCTTTCGATCTGTATAGCGTTGCTGAGCCACGAACTGTCCGAATAATTTTAGATCGGATGATATGCGCATGGCCGGCCGAGTCCTTCAGGAACCAGCCAGCCGTGCGTCCTGCTTTTGGAGTTCTTGCTGCACCTCGCGGGCAGCCGCCGGTTTGCCTGCGGCGGCATGTAGGGCAGCCGCGACGCCGGCGGCGTGGCCAGTGGCCAGCGCGGTGCCCATGACTCTCAGCGAGCCGCCGGCGTACTGGTCGCCGTCGGCAGCGCGCCCCGCCGCATATAGGTTGGGAGTGTCGACACTGATCAGCGTGCGCAGCGGGATGTCGTAAGCCTCTTTGTCTTTGACTGGTGTCCACGTGCTTGGCGCTCCGGCGGCATGGTGGTACTCCATCGCCCACGCCCCCAGCGCGACGACGTCGTCGAAGTGCTGACCGGATGTGATGTCCCCGGCAGTCAGCTGGTAGACGGCATTGACGTGTCGCGACTCGCGGGTGCCCAGGATGGGACCGGTAACGCTGAGATAGGCGTTCTCCCAACCGGACATGGTCTTGCAAGCGGCGAGATAGGCCCAGGCCTTCTCGCGGGCGTACCGTTCGGCATCGGAGATGCTGCGGGCCTGCAAGGCGTTGTAATCGGCGTCAACGATGAAGACCCCGATGTCACCAGACAGCGGAAGTCGTGCCATCAGGCTGTCCTCTTTGTCCAACAGCGAGTCACCCTTGAGTTTCGCCGCCCGCACGGCATGGATCAGGTCGTCGTGCGACAGGGTAAGGCCGGCCGGGACCCCACCGAAGCGTATGCCGAGGGTGCCTGCCTCCACCGCACCGTGTGTCCCGTACCGGGTCGATGCGCCAGCAAAGGCGGCGAGGTCGCATTCGCCACTGCCGTCCACCCAGGTATTCGCTGTGACGGTCTCGGTGCCGTTGTGGTCATGCATCTCGGCCGCCACCACGTGGCCTGCGTCGCGCGTCGCGTCCGTAATCGTGCTGTGGAAGAAGACGTCTACGCCGGACCGCTTGGCAACGACGTCGAGGCAGCGCTTGACTGCCTCCGGATCGTGAAGGGCCGCGACCCCACGGAAACGCACCCGTTCCACGACCCCCCCGATGGCTCGCAGCTCGGCCAACAGTTGCTCCGCGACGCCGAACACCACCTGTCGAGAATGTTCGGCCTCGGTATACAGGCCGCAGTAAGTTGTGACGCTCTTCATGGTGGCTGCTCCGCCTAGGCAACCGAACGACTCGAACAGCGCCGTGTGGGCGCCGGCTTGGGCGGCACCGACCGCAGCGGCCGTTCCAGCAGCCCCGCCTCCGACCACGACCACGTCGTACCTGTGAGCGCTTGACGGCACTGGCCCTCCGTTCGACAAGAGGCCGGCCATATGGCCACTGGCGTGTGCGCCGGGTCCGGCGGTTACTCAAACTTCTAGCCAGGAGAGTTCAAGATTACGTCAAGGTCGGGGCGCCCGTCGAGGGCCTCGACGTCGTTGGGAGAGGTGCGCCTTCCCGCCGTACGCCCGTTCGGGCGTCGCACCGACTTGCCTCTGTGACCTTTACAGTTTCCTCTTCGGCCGATCAGAGCGTGACCCTCCACTCTCGGCGAACAGTGCGATCAGACGCAAAGCGACATTGCAAGGGAGATCGCGAATCCGGTGCCCCGCACCCGCCTTCGATGGTGTTGTTTTGGAAGGACGCAGCGCGGGAGTGGCCAAACGTGATCACGTGGATTGCTTCTGGAAGTAGTGACCCTGGTCCAGATCGTCGATGAGCCCGAGGTGCACCGGCTGCCATCCCAGGAGGTCGCGAGTCAGCGCGCTCGAGGCAGGGCTGTCGATCGCGAGGAAGCTGGCCAGCCACGTGAAATGCTCGCCTGCGTCCTCGGCAGGGATCGAGACCACGGGCAGGTCGAGATGGCGTCCGATGACTTGGGCGATGTCGCGGATCGGCACACCCTCGTCCGCGACCGCGTGCAGCGTCGACCCTGCCGGTGCATTCTCCAGCGCCAGGCGGAAGAGGTGCGCCGAATCGAGCCGGTGAACGGCGGGCCAGCGGTTGGTCCCGTCGCCGACGTAGCCAGAGACGCCCTTTTCGACGGCGATGCCCACCAGAGTCGCCATGAAGCCGTGATCGCCATCGCCATGATTCGTCGGAGGGAGTCGTACGACTGACGAGCGGACGCCGCGCGACGCGAGAGAGAGGACCAACTCGGCAGTGGCCCTGCGAGTCTGCGGACCGACGCCCAGAGCGGCCAACGACGCATCGGAACTATGGCCGTCTTGTTCGTTCGCCACCCGTCCTGGGAAGAGCCCGAGGGTCCCGGATGCGATGACGAACGGTCGGTCAGATCCCGCGAGCGCGTCGCCGATGGCTTCGACGGCACGGCGGTCAGCGTCGGCGGCGCCCTGGAAGTCCCCCGTGAACGCCAGGTCGTGCTTGAACGCCAGGTGGATCACGCCGTCCGACGCGTTGGCTGCATCCCGCAGGCCGTCGAGGTCATCGAGCGTGCCGCGGTGCACCTCCGCGTCGGCGGCGATGAGCGTGGCGGCCGACTCATCCGAGCGAGCCAGGCCGATGGCCTGATGGCCTGCGCCGATGAGCTCGGGGACGACTGCAGAACCGATCCAGCCGGACGCGCCGGTGACGAAAACGCGCATGAGTAAACCTCCAGGTAGTTGTCCTCGGCACATGACGTTCCGAGGACCCAGCGATGTCAGTTGCTGCCATCACGGTACACCCGACGTCAGTCGCTGTCATCAAGTACGATCAGGGCGTGGGTCGATGGGAGCCGAACGCGCGCGGCCGTCTGGAGCAGGCGGCGCTGACGCTCTACATCGAGCGCGGGTTCGAACAGACCACGGTGGCGGAGATTGCCAAGCGGGCGGGGCTCACGGAGCGAACGTTCTTCCGGCACTTCGCCGACAAGCGCGAGGTTCTGTTCTGGGGCGCGGGCTTATTGCAGGAGCTCGTCGTCAGCACTGTGGCCAGCGCTCCCGATTCCGTAGCGCCGATCGACGCCGTCGCCGCGGCCCTCGAGGCCGCCGGCGCCGTACTCCAGGAGCGACGCGAAAGCGCCAGGCAACGCCAGACCATCATTGTTGCGAACGCAGAGCTTCAAGAGCGCGAGCTAATCAAGCTCGCATCGCTCGCCTCGGCGATTACCGAAGCGTTGCGCGAGCGCGGTGTCGGAGAACCAGCCGCGAGTCTGACTGGCGAGGTAGGGATCGCTGTCTTCAAGGTCGCGTTCGAACGCTGGGTCGACGAAACCGACCATCGAGACTTGTCTGAACTCATCCGAGAGTCGCTCGACGAGCTGAAAGCTGTGACCGCCGCCAGATGATCCGGGCACATCCGATAGTGGCGCAAGGGGGACGCGCAAGCCCACGACCTGCGCTTCCGTCATAACGGGGTGCGGCGGTGGCGTGGTCACCGCCTGCGCTGACCAGGGCAAACAGAAAGGTCTGCTCAGGGACTTCATCTTCGAGGGGCGGGGGACTTCACCTTCGCCGGAACGCCCCAGGACAACGGCCGCCAGACCTGGCGTCGCCCGACCGCGGACACAGCGTCGCGGTGTGCGCCGTGCCGCGTGGCCCGACGGAGCAGCACGTAGATGGTCCAACCGACCAACATGACCAGCCAGAAGCTCACTAGCCGGAAGATCAGCACAGACGCGAGGGCGACGTCAGATCGCATGCCCGCGGTGACCAACCCAGCGGTCAGGACGCCCTCGACCACACCCAAGCCACCAGGGGTCAGGTTGAAGCTGCCCGCTGTGGCGCCGGCGCAATAGATCAGGAGCAACTTCGTCCAGGGGACGCCGGCCCCGACGGCGAGGATGGCAGCCACCAGGCTCCCGACGCTGGCAAGCCAGTTGACGATGGACAGTCCGACTACCAGTGTCCATCGGCCGAGGCTCATGCGACCGATCAGAAGTTGACCTAACGCGCCGTTGATCAGCTCGTCAGGATCGCCAACAGGAAGGCCCGTCAACCGCTTAGCGAGCTTGACAAGTCGGAGGACCCAGCTCGTAGTGATCCGCCGAACGGAGGGTAACCGGAGAGATAGCGCTCCGACGATCGCGGCCACCAGGATGGCCGCTCCACTTAATACGCCGCCCACGGTGGCTGCGTGGTCGCCCGAGACAGCGGCGCCCGTGGCCAGCATCAGGCCCCACACCAACGAGGAGATCAGTCCCGAGATCACAAGCGTCCAGCCGGCCGACGCGGCGTTGTCCGCCACCCGTCGGAATCGACCAAAGGTGAATGCGGCTCCCGCGCCTGGACCGATCAAGGGCAGCGAGCCCGAGATTGCGTTTCCGGCCAAGGTGGTCGCCACCATCGAGGCCTCGCGTATGCGAACACCTGTCGCTCGCAGGATCATCTGCTGAGTCCGAGCAACAGCCGTCAAGGAGACCAATTCCAGTGAGACGGCAACGACGAGCCATTTCCAGTCCGCTCGACGCACGACCGTCATCGACCGCTCGATGGTGCCGCGCTCGAACCACGCGAACCCGATCAGTCCCCCGACGACGAGGACCTCTGCGACGATTCGAGCCCGTGGCCACCAATGGCCCGACTCCCTCGACGAGCGCCGTTCGACGAGTCTCTCTATAGCCGGAGGCCGGCAACCCGTCTCATGATCGGCGGATGTCCTCGCGACCAGATCGTGACCGAGCAGCATTTCAGGTGCGGCTCGCGGACCACTCTGCTCCAGCCGGCGCCGGGAGCGACCAACATCTTCATCGGGCGGGGCCCCGCCTGATGAAGATGTACGACCTAGTGATCGCGGGCTGAGACATGTCGGGCCCATGGGTCAGTCCGCTTGCCGCGACGAGGGCTTCTGCTGAGGCTCCGGAGAATTGATCTCTCTGTGAGTCCCGAAGAGCTTGGCGCCGTATTCAGAGGACTTGCCGTGGCCTTTCCTCTCTCTCTGGGTCTTGACTCCCAGTGGTCTTGGCCGTGTGCGCGGGATCTCGGTGGACGGCCCTGCTGCCGCCAGTCGCATTGCCGCGTGAACCTGCGCGACGTGGGTCAGCGCCTGAGGAAAGTTGCCCAGGAGCAGTCCGCCGACTGGGTCGTACTCCTCGGCGAAGAGACCGAGATCGTTGCCCGTGAGCATCAGGCGGTCGAAGAGTTGCTCGGCTTCGGCAATGCGCCCGACGAGGATGTAGACCTCGACCAACAGGAACGAACATGCCAGGAAGACACCTTCCCCGGGCGGAAGCCCGTCCACGCTGTTCTCGACGGCTTGCAGTGTCCGGTAGCGCTGGAGGAGGCCGTCGACGAGGAGGTCCTCCTCGATGGCGGCAATCGTCCCGAGCACGCGGGGGTCGTTGGCAGGGAGAAAGCCGAGGAGGGGAATCACGAGGAGGGAGGCGTCCAGCTCTGTGCTTCCGTAGCTCTGCACGAACGTGTTGCGCCGGGGGTCATGGCCATGGGCAAGGATGTCGGCCCGCATGGCATCCCGGAGATCCCGCCATTTCTCGACCGGCCCGGACAGTCCGTACTTCTCGGCGGCTTTGATCATCCGTTCGACACCCGCCCATGCCATAAGCTTCGAGCTCACGAAGTGCCGTGGCTCACCGCGGATCTCCCACAGACCCTGGTCAGGCTTTTGCCAGTTGTGGGCCAAGAAGTCGAGGAGTGCCCGCTCCAGGTGCCAGCCGTCGTCTTCGTCGGGCAGTCCGACCTTCCTGCCCAGCTCGAGCGCCAGAATCACCTCTCCGTAGACATCGAGCTGACGCTGGGTGGATGCGGCATTGCCGATGCGGACGGGAGTCGATCCCTCATGGCCGGGTAGCCAGTCGAGAGTGATCTCGGGTAGGAGGCGCTCGCCAGCAACGCCGTACATTATCTGCAGCTTGTCCACGTCTCCGAACGCGGCGCGCAAGAGCCAAGACCGCCAATCGCGGGCTTCGGACATGTACCCCGAAGACAGCAGGACATGCAGTGTCGCGGCGGCGTCCCGCAGCCAGGTGTAGCGGTAGTCCCAGTTGCGTTCACCACCTAGTGCCTCGGGAAGCGAGGTCGTCGGCGCGGCGACGATGGCCCCGGTAGGTGCGTAGGTCAGTGCCTTCAGCGTCAGCAGGGACCGCAGGACGATCGGGGAATGCTCGCCGGTGTAGGAATGCTGGGAAGACCATTCCGTCCAGTACCGCTCAGTCTCCTCGAGCTCTTGGAGCGGGTCGGGAGGGCCGGGGGGATCCTCATGTGACTGGCTCCAGACCAATACGAACGGGACGCACTCCCCGGCCTCGACGTCGAAGGACGCGGTCGTTGCGGGCCCCTCACCCACCAGGGTCACCGGTGTGTGCAAGCTGAGCCGGTCGGGCCCGGACACAGCCTGGAGGACGCCGTCGATCGTCCGGACCCAGGGGATGACCTCTCCATAGCCGAACCGGAACCGCAGGTCCATCGTCATCCGCACGCGTCCTGTGAGGCCGTAGACCAGGCGGACCAGGGTGGGGTGTTCCTCCCGCGGTGACATGAAGTCGACGATCTCAACCCGCCCGGAGCCAGTCGACAACTCGGTCTCGAGAATCATCGTGTCGCCCCGATACCGGCGGATGCGCTCGAGCACCGGAGCGTCGGCATCCAGCCTCCATCGGCCGTTGTCGGCCACTCCGACCAGCCGGGCGAATACTGCGGCAGAGTCGAAGCGGGGGAGGCAAAGCCAGTCGACGGACCCATCCAGGTGGACGAGGGCGGCCGTAAGGGTGTCGCCGATTAGCGCGTAGTCATAGACCCGACGCACCTCTCGTTCCGTAGTTCCGCTCCCTCTCTCTCGATTGGATTTCGGCCGCCTCGAAATCGAAGAGGCAGGTTCGGCAGAAAGAGGCGAAAACTTGACTCGGGCAGGATCGGGCTCGTTCAGCAACGCTTGGATCGGCGGGTTGCTCAGTGGCGTCCACGCGGCACGGTCGGAGACCAGACCGTCCAGCATGAGCGCCATGTAGCGCTGCCCCAGCTCGGCGCCGCGCGGATCCACGTAGTCGGACGCCGCACCGAGCATCGCGACCAGCATGGGTACATCGCTGACGTCCACATCAGGGCGCAGCTTCCCAGTCGCCTGGGCGCGCTCGATGACGGCAGTCAGGCCCGGGGTGTCGGTGCCTCTGGTCGTTCCCGCACCCGCGCAAGGGAGTTGGCCGCGCACCAGGACATCGCGCAGCCCCGGGTTCTGCGCCTGCCACTCGAGCGCACGCTCGATGAAGTAGACGAACCCAGCCCACGGATCGTCAAACGCCGCCGCATCGCGAGCGAGCACCACCAGGTTCTCGACCTTGTCCTCGAACAAGGCGTCCACCAATTTCTCTTTGCTGGGGAAGCGGCGGTACACGGTGCCCACTCCCACGCCGGCGGCACGGGCTACCTCGTCCATTGACGCAGTAAGCCCGCGCTCGCCGAAAACTCGAGCGGCGGCCGTGAGCACCCGTTGGCGGTTGCGGGCGGCGTCGGCTCGCAGTGTGCGCTCGACCGGGGTGATCATGTCCGATCCGACGTTGGTCGACCCGGTCCCGGTGACATCCGACCGAGGCCCGACCGTCTGCTGGATTTTGGTGGGGATCCGCTCGGTGCTGATCGCCTCAGATGCTCCTCGCGTGGTCATGGGTTGCATGCCATGTCCTTTCTCTTCTCGTTCGTTCGGATGGGCGATCGGAAGGATCAAGGGACGGGGTCTCCACCCAGGGAACTTCACCTGGGTGGCGAGCGTTCCCCTCCTCGTAACCGAAGACGGGCGCTGCATGATTAGAGGGATCTCCTTCGGTGTCGTAGTTGATCTTGGGCTCCGATGCATTGACCCCCGCGATCACCACTTCGCCGCCGGGAGCACCTGCCTCGGCGCCGGCGCCGGCGCCTGTCTGCTCGCCGTCGGGTAGGCCGCCTTGTGCCGGTAGGTCCCGACCTGGGAAACCAGGGACAGCGACAGCAACACCCCGACGACCAGGCTGATCAGCACGGTGGTCTGCCGGATGACCGCACCTGGGACAGCCTGACGCGATCGGCGCGCCAGGTCTTTCGTCCCCAGCCGGCGCACGTCTCTCCAGTGGAACGCCACGTGGGTAACCACGAGCAGGAGCCATATGTAGAACGAGGCCCCATGGATGCTCTTGAGGTGCCCACCAAAAGAAGACGGCGACAGGAGAAGGACCATGCCGCTCGCCAGCAGAACAATGGTGGCCACCAGCAGAAGCGGCCCGAGCACCCGCAGCAAGGGCCTGGGCGGACCCTTGGCCCGATACCTCTCGTCTCCCCGGTAGTACTGCAGAAATCTCCACCCCACCGATCCGAGCTTCACCAGCAGCGGCGGTACCAGCACCAACCCCACCACAACATGGAGTGTCAATACCGACCGCGGCTTGATGATCACCGTCACGATCTCGATAGCGAACAGGACGAAGAGCACCACACCCGTGTTGACGGTCAGTCGGGCGTTCGACTCCGTCGACAGGCCGGAACCAACGCCTTGTCTTTCGTCGCTTTGCAGCACGCGGCTGTCCATCATCAGATCCTCCCCAGTGCCGTCCTGGCTGATGGATCCTGCGTCGTAGCGGCCCGTGTGTGGACCGTCGGTGAATACGCCAGCGCTGCGCGATCGTCCAATCGAGCCCGCTGTCTTTGACCAGGCGGGACTGGGCTTTGTGATCGCGCGTTGCAGCTCGAAATACCACGGGGGTCCGCTGACGATCGGTAGTGGTCATGGGCGGCGCACCCGGAGGCGTCGACAACGCGATGGAGCAACCGCCTCCGCGGAAGGACTGGTCTCATTCCTGGCATGGTGTCTCCTTCCGATCGACTGGCCTGAGGCGCTTGCTCATCAGGCCGCTTGCGCCGCAACGGCGTTATCGCGGGCTCCGAGACCGAGCGCCAAGGGCACGACGTCGGTCAGCCGGAGCTCGGCGTGCAGCTCCTCCATCGTCGACTCGACCTCGAAAAGGGCCTTGATGAGCATGGTCATCTCGGGCGGCATGGTGAGGTTGTGGCAGTGGACAATGCGGATCAGTTCATGCAGCACGGCACCGACTCTCAGGGAGCCGAGCGGACTGTCGGACAGCGTGGCAACGAAGCCCGACACGTCCTCACCGAGGGTCACAGCCCCACTGGCATCGGCGCCACTGATGGACCTCACCGCATCTGCCACTCGAGCTGCGTCGCCGGCCACTAGCGAGGTGAGGAGTAGGAGCAGTTCGGAGCGGGTCGTGGCATCGGAGTGCCCGGTCTGACCGAAGTCGAGCATCACTAGGCCACCTGAAGTGGTCGCCAGGTAGTTACCGGCATGGGGATCGGAGTGAAAGACGTCGCTGAACAGGATCAACTGCAGGTTGACGGCGAGGACTTCGTTCCCCAAGAGCTCCCGGTCATAGCCGAGCCGGGTCAGTCGATCTACGTCGGTCAGCGGGACGCCCTCGACGAACTCCATGACCAACACGTCGCGTCGGCACAGCGGTTCGATCACGACAGGAACGCTCACCCAGTCGAGACGGTCAAGGCTCGCAGCAATATGTGCCGCATGGCTCGCTTCGAGCTCATAGTCGAGCTCCTCTCGGAGCGAGGCGGAGAACTGGTCCACGAGCGCGGGAAGGTCATATCGACGGAGCCGTGGAAGCAGCCGATGGACCGGTCGGGCCAATGCTTCTAGCACGGCTAGATCCGCCTCGATCAACGAATACGCATCGGGGCGCTGGACTTTGACGGCGACCGTGCGCCCATCGGAGATCGTGGCCCGGTGGACCTGGCCGATCGATCCGGCGGCGATCGGCTCGAGAGTGAGGGTGGGAAAGACCTCGTCCAGCGGCTCGACATAGGCACGCCCGAGCACGCCGAGGACAACCTCGGGAGGCAGGGGTGTGGCCTGGTCACGGAGGTGGGCCAGCTCGGCTCGATACGCCGCGGGGACCAGCTCCTGGCGTCCGGCGATCAGCTGACCGAGCTTGGTGAAGGTCGGCCCGAGGTTCTCGAGCATCCGGCGGATGCGCACGGGTGCCCAGCCGCTCTTCTGACCGGTTCGGGGTACGAGGCGAGTCCAGAGGGCACTGAGGCCGATGGCGATCAAGGTGAGGACGACCTTGACGATGACATCGACGGTGCGCACGAGCACCCGGCCCACCCGGTGGGGAGCCCTTCGGTCATCATTGGACTTGAGCCTGGGTCTCGATGATCCGGCCAACTGGGGCTGGACTTCACCGGATGGCCCAAGCGGGTGTAAATGACCAGCGCATCGGGCAGCTATCCCCGGCATGTCTCCACCTCCTGGTTCTCGTAACCACCATGGCTAGAGGTCCGGGACCTCGCTCCGTGACTGAGCGGTGTGGCGCGGAGGGATTCGGATGCTCGTCGCATGGTCATGAGTCGCACGGCATGTTCCTTTCTCTTTGTGATCAATCCGGATCGGCGGTCCGACTGTCCGGAGCGCCTGCTCGACTCCAGCGCACCACGAGCAGGATTCGGAGGGATCCCGCGTGTTTCGGCAGAGATCACCGCTATGGGGTCCACTGTCATGTCGGCGCCGAGGTGCCAGCGGCAACGAGCTCTCTCTCGGTGAGCTCTCTCTCGGTGAGCTTGTGCTCGAGCCGTTGCCCCTCGATGTCGGGGTCCGGGACGTACTTGGCGAACCACTGCGGGTGGTACCAGAGCTTTGACCCGATGATGGACATGACGGCCGGCACCAGCGTGAGCCGCACGACGAAGGCGTCTAGGAACACGCCGGTGGCGAAGCTGAAGCCGATGGCCTTGATGGTCGGATCCTTGGTGAGCATGAAGGAGACGAAGATGGAGAACATGATCAGCGCCGCCGCGGTGACCACCCGGGCCGACACCCCGGCGCCTCTTTGCACGGCCCGACGAGCGTCGCCGTTCTTGGTGTACTCCTCCTTGATCCGCGAGACGACGAACACCTCGTAGTCACTGGAGAGCCCGAAGATGATGGCCAGCATGATGATGGGCAGGAAACTGACGGTCTCCGACGGGGTGATTCCGAAGATGTGTTGGCCCCAGCCCCACTGGAACATCGCCACCTGGGCGCCGAGCGCCCCGGCCATCGAGAGCAAGAAGCCGAGAATCGACTTGATCGGCACCAAGATGGTCCGGAAGGCGAACGTCAGCAGGAGGAAAGCCAGGCCGACCACGACGAGCAGGAAGATCGGCAGCGCGCTCGACAGCTTGGCCGAGACGTCGATATTGGACGCCGTCGTGCCCCCGACCAAGATGTGCGCGCCTGTCCTGCCTTCAATGGCCGCCCGGTCATTGCGCAAGGTGTGTACGAGGGCGGCGGTGGCCGGGTCGTTCGGTCCGGACTTGGGCGTCACCCGGATCAGCGAAATGCCGTTCTGAGCCACCACCGGGGTCACCCGCGCCACGTCGGGCATCTTGGTGAGGGCGGCCGCCATCAGTTGGGTGTCCGCCGGGCTCTCGACGTGCTGGGCCACGATCAGCAGCGGACCGTTGTAGCCGGCACCGAAGCCTTCGGTGGTGAGGTCGTACGCCTGGCGCTGGGTGGTCGACGTGGATTGCGAGGCCCCGCTGGGAAGACCCAGGTGGATGTGCAGTGCCGGAATGGCCAGGACGCCGAGGAGGGCGACCCCGCCGATGAGCACCGACACCCGGTGGCGCACAACGAAGCGGGCCCAGCCGGCACCGGCGGTGCTGTCCGGGTCGGCGGCGGAACGGCGGGCGTTCCGCTCGGCCCGGGCACCGAGCAGCGGCAGCCGGGCGAAGGTGGCCACTTTGTTGCCGGCAAAACCCAGCATCGCCGGGACCAGGGTCAGGGCGATGAGCAGTGCCACCGCCACAGCTGAGGCGGCAGCCAGGCCCATGACAGTCAGGAACGGAATGCCGACAACGGTCAGGCCGCAGAGCGCGATGATCACGGTGAGAGCGGCGAAGACGACGGGACTACCAGCCGTGCCCATGGCCAGGGGCACCGACTCCTCCGGTGTCATACCGTTGAGCAGGTTGCTTCGATGCCGCGTCAGGATGAACAGTCCGTAGTCGATCCCGCACGAGAGCCCGAGCATCAGAGCGACCGTGGTCGAGGCCGAGGCAATCGTCACCCTCGACGCCAGGGCGGTGATGCCCATCAAGGTGATGACCACGCCGATGACGGCGCCCAGGATGGGCATGCCGGCCGCCGCGAAGGCCCCGAAGGTGATCATCAAGATGACGAACGCCACCGCGAGACCGATCAGCTCGGGCAGTTCGGACACTGGCGGGTTCCAACCCGGATAGACGCTGCCGTTGTACTCGACCTGCACGCCGTCGGCCTGCAGCGGCTTCATGGCGTCCTTGACGGCATTGAGGTTGGCTTCCTTCACGTCGGTCGCCTTGGCTGACCACTGCACCTGCCCGAGGGCGAGCTGTCCGTTGGGAGAGACCAGCTTGACCGCGAAGGGATACACCACGGAGGAGACCTGCGGGATCGCCTTGACCCTTTTCAGGGCCGTCTCGATCGCCGCCTGATCGGCCGCAGCGCTCACCTTGGCGTTGCCGTGGGTGGTGGCGAAGACGATGGTGCTCTGGCCACCGCTGAACGCGGGAAGCTTGGCGGACAGCACGTTGGCCGCGTTCTGCGCCTCGGTGCCCGGGATGGTGAAGTTGTCGTTGGTCTTTCCGCCACTGGCCACGCCGAGGGAGACGGCGCCAATGGCGGCGACCAGCCAGATCGCGAGGACCAGTCGCCGTCGCCGGAAGGCGAAGTGGGCGAGTCGGTATAGGAAGTTCGACATGGGAGGGCCTCCTCAGATCGGATGCGGGTATCGAGTTCGAATGACGATGTGGTGCTCTACTCAGGCGTTCAACGCGACACTCGGCTCACGGTCCGAATCCGGGGCCGTCACTCCCGGCTTGTCCCGTCGACCCGTTATCTCCAGCGACGCCACGGCCCCTCGCCGGAGCAGTAGCCCGACGATGACGGCCCCGGCCACCAAGGCGACGGCGGCGTAGGTGAACACGACCTTGTAGCCGTGCACCGTGGCTTGAGCCTGCAGCGTGGCCACCGAGGTTGCCGTCGCGTGGTGGGCCAGGACGTAGGCGGTAACCGCACTGGCGGCCAGGGTGTTGAGCAGCGACGTGCCGACCGAGCCACCCACCTGCTGGCTGGTGTTCACCATGGCCGAGGCGATCCCGGCATCACTGCTCAGGCCGACGGTGGCCACGCTCGCGGAGGGAGCCATGATCTGCCCCATCCCGAGACCCAAGATGACCAGAGTCGGGAGGATCGTGCTCACGTAGCTCGAGTGCAGCCCGATGCGAGTGAGCAGCAGCATGGCCACTGCCCCTATCACCATGCCGGTGGCCACCATGACCTTGGGACCGAAGCGGGGAAGGAGGACGTTGGTGGCGAGCTGGGCGGAACCGATCAGCACGACGATCATCGGCAGGTAGGCGACTCCGGTTCGGACGGGGGAGTAGTGGAGCGTGTCCTGCATGTA
>JAODBO010000042.1 GCA_025464005.1 Acidimicrobiaceae bacterium
GATCTGGCAGCCGGTGTGGCTCGAGCCGCGGCCTGCGACCTTCGTGCGCTCGATGCACCTCGAGCCGAAGACTTCGCTCGACGGCTTCGTCGTTCGCCTGCAGGTCGAAGGAGCGCACGCGAGTGGCGCCCGTTGTGAGCTTCACGTCGAGGGCGGCGCGGTGACCCGGCCCGTCGTGCTCGGGCCGGATGGGCGCGCCGAGGTCATCCTCGCGATCGAGTCGCCGCGCACCTGGTCGCCCGAAGAGCCGCACCTCTATCGGATCATCGCCCGCCTCGAGAGCGCGGACGGCGTCGACGAGGTCGCCTGCACGAGCGGGCTGCGCAGCATCGAGGTCGTCGGCGACGAGCTACATCTGAACGGCCGGCGTGCGTACCTGCGCGGCGTGCTCGACCAGGGATACTGGCCCCGAAGCGGCCTGACCGCACCGTCGCCCGCAGCGCTTCGTCGAGACCTGGATCTCGCCCGGGAAGCCGGCTACAACCTCGTCCGCAAACACCTCAAGCTCGAGGACCCGCGCTGGCTCCATTACGCGGACACGATCGGGATGCTCGTTTGGGAGGAGCCGCCGAGCACGAGCCGGTTCTCCGACGATTCGCTCGCGGCATTTCGACAAGGGGTCCAGCAGATGGTGGCGCGCGACGCGAACCATCCGTGCATCGTGGTCTGGGGCTGCTTCAACGAGGAGTGGGGCCTCGACTGGCGTGTCGTCGACGATCCAGTTCTCCAAGATGCCGTCGACGGGACGGTGGCACAGCTGCGCTCGCTCGATGAGTCGCGACCGATCGTCGACAACTCCGGCTGGTCGCACGTCGGCGGCGACCTCGCAGACTGGCACTACTACGAGCCCGACCTCGCGCGCTGGGCGAAGAACGTCGAGCATCTCGTGGAGGACGAGACCGCCGTGATCCCCGTCCCCCTCCACCCGCCGGCGCTTGAGTTGAAGCCGCTCGCGGCGCGCCCGGGCGCAATGAAGGGACGGCCGAACCTGAACGGCGAGTACGGCGTCGGCATGACGAGCGTCGAGCGAGGCTGGCACCTCAAGTGGCAGACCCAGGAGCTCCGTCGCCACGACCGCTTATCTGGCTATGTGTACACCGAGCTCTACGACATCGAGCACGAGTTCGCCGGGGTGATCTCCGCCGAGCGCGCGCCGAAGGATCTTGGCAACGTCGCCCTCTCGGACGTGAACGCCGAAACCGTGCTCGTCCTTGACGTGCTTCCCGAGCAGCCCGGCATCGACCTGCGCGTCAGTGAGCGACGCTTCGTCCTCGGCGTGCGCTGCTCGCACCACGGCGCGCGGCGCGTCGCCGGCATGCTGCGGGTCGCGTGGGGACCGCACTTCGGGCCACCGCCGGTGCGCACCGCCGATGCCTCCGGCGCCGAGCTCGGTGGCGAGCCGTTCGTCCTCAGCGCGCCCGTGTCGGTCACCGCCGAGCTGCCGGAGTCGGAGCGCGCGGGGCGGCTCCACGTCTGGCTCGAGCGGGAGGGCCGCGTCCTTGCCGCTACCCACCTCGACGTCGTGCAGGCCGACGCGTAGCGAGCGGGGTCGTGTCCTCTGCAAAGCGAAGCGCGATCGGCCCCGGCACCGATCCTTGAGTCGATGCAACATCAACGTGGGGCATCACGGTCCATTACCCGGTGGCGCAGGCGGCGGAACGCCGCAAGTCTTTGGCCGCGCTCGCGTACCCCGGCTCGTTCGCCACCGACGGGGTCAGCCCTGCCCTCGGGTACGCCTCTTAGGGCGGCGACGCTCGGGTCCAGCTACGCGCAAAGCGATCCGGCCGCGGTCGACGTCGGGGGGGGAACCCGGCAGCTCACCCTCAACCTGAATCCCGGCGACAACTGCTTCGTCGTTTGCGGCGGCAGAGCTCCTTGCCCGACTATTGTTCAAGCTGAGTTCGTTCAGGAGCGCGGTCGCAGCGCACGGTCGAAGGAGGTGAGTCCGATTCTTTTCGTTCACGGTCGGGTGCTCACCCCTTCACGTTGGAGCCTCTAGAGCTTCGTCGTCATCGGTCCCTGGGTGCCCGCATCTCGGATGCCCTGAAAGGGACCAAGACATGTCGGAATTTCACGAATCGCTGCCGTCGACCGGGGGCAAGGCGCAATCCTTGACGCTTGACATTGCTCTGGTTCTCGGTGGTGGTGGGGCCGCCGGAAATGCGTGGGAGATCGGTATCATCGCAGGCCTGGCCGAAGCTGGTCTCGATATGACAGAGGCCGCAGATTTGGTGGTCGGCACCTCGGCCGGTGCCACCGCGGCAGCGCAGGTGCGCAGCGGCATACCGGCGGCGGAACTGTTGGCCTCGGTGCTGTCCCCGCCGGTTCGACCGGTCGGACAGAACCCGGAACGGCCGCCATCCCTGCCGATGGCCACAGTGTTCGAGCGGATGAGGACCATCGGCGCCGCCGCCGCCTCGGCAGCCGAACTACAACGTGCGATGGGCGCGTTCGGCTTGGAGAGCGACTCCATACTCGGACCCGCGGCGGGACAGCGGCGCGCAATGGTCGCCGCCAGGTTGCCTCGCCCTGAATGGCCGGACAGGCCGATGATAGTGACGGCCGTCGACGCGCATACCGGCGAGTTGGCTGCGTTCAACCGCGATTCCGGCATCGACCTGGTGGACGCGGTCACCGCGAGCTGCGCGCTCCCCGGTCTGGTCCCCACGCACAGCGTCAAGGGCACTCGCTACATCGACGGTGGCGTGCGCTCCAACGAAAACGCCGACCTTGCCTCGGGCTATGCGAACGTCGTGGTGCTTTCGCCGTTGGGCGGACGGAGCCAGACACCACCGGAACGGCGCGCGGTCCCGGCAGGCCAGTTCGAGGGCCTGCGCAGACCACCGGAATGGGGCACGGACCTGGCAAGCCACGTCGATGCCCTGCGCAAGCAGGGCAGCCACGTCGAGGTGATCACACCGGACGCCGATTCCCGAGCCGCAATGGGCACGAACCAGATGGATCCGGCGACCCGCATCCCCGCCGCCCGTGCCGGTTTCGCCCAAGGCAAGCTGGAAGCGACCCGCGTGACGTTGCTTTGACGATTGCACGCCGACGCCCAGCGCTACACCGTCATCTGTGAAGAGCCGGTTTTAGGCACGGCGGTTTCAAGGGATCACTGCAACGGCTTGGTGAATAGGTAACGCTCCGTTACCCCCAACCAGGAGGTTGCAGATGGGCCCTCGTCACATGACCCGAGAACAAAAGCAGATGGCTCGTCGGCTCAAGGCAAAGGCCAAGGGACTGACAGATAACGGCACTTCGGGGACATGCTCCGCCTTCTCACAGCATTGTCAAAGTGGGATACTTGGAATCGGTTCAAGGATTTTACATTTTGACCGATGAATGAATGCGCGGGACCTGCGACGCCAACTGTATGAACCACTGAGGTGCGCTCGCTAGGGCACACGCAGAGTGCAGGCGGAGAGTGACAGAGAGGACTGGGCCATGGCAGAGGAAAGCAAGCTGGTCGAAGCGTCACGCCGAATCGAAGCACCGGCGGCCCTCATTTTCGAGATCCTGGCGACTCCGCGACGTCACATGGATTTCGACGGGTCCGACATGCTCCGGGGAGCCGTACTCGACCGTCCCATCTCCGGCGTGGGCGACACCTTCACGATGAAGATGCATCGGCTCGGAGACGACTACCTGATGCTCAATTATGTGGTGGAGTTCGAGCCAGATCGGCGCATATTTTGGGAACCGGCTCCCGGAGACCCTTCTCGGGCTGAGGGTAATGATCCATCCAAAGTCGGCATTCCTGCGGGCTACCGCTGGGGCTACCTCCTCACTCCGGACGGTGACGACGCCACTGTCGTCAACGAGGTCTTTGACTACGGCCCCCTTTCGGAGGAGCTCCTGCTTGATGGCGGGGCGTGGATCAACGGGACCAATTCAGTGCTTGAGTCCATGACGGCCAGCCTGGAGAGGCTCGAGAAGATCAGTACCGAATAGGGCCACTGCCGGAGCGTATCTATGGATCGATCTTCAGGGCGTTCCAATAGGCGGGCCCCCTGTCCAATCTCGCCGGGCCCGGGGGCCTGGTGATCTATGCCGAGTCTCCCGTTGCTTTGCTCTCCCACCGTTTCGGGAGGCGCGGGCGTGTTGAGTCCCAAAGTCATCCCCCCGCTTGCGACCGCTGCCGATCACTCCACCGAGCTGTCTGGACACGTCGACGCGATCCGCACCACCAGGCTCGCTGCGGGTTCGATTAGAACGCGCAGCGGAACCCGTCGTCCCGCCACCTAGCGAAGGGGTGTTGTGTTTCCTCTCAGCTTCCGTAGGTCGGCGCTTCCCGCGCCTCGGTGGTATGTCATCAGACGTAGACATCAGGTGTAGACTTCGTTACATGTCCATGCATCGACCGCCGGTCATCGTCGGCACCGAGACCCTGAAGGGCAGGGCCCTCGTCCCGGTCCTCGTCTACATCGGCCTCCTCGTCGCCGTGGTGAGCAGCCTCGGCTCGCCGCTGATCCCAACGATTGCTACGAGTTACGGCGTGTCGTTCGGGAGTGCGCAGTGGTCGCTCACCATCACCCTGCTGGTCGGTGCCGTCACGTCTCCGGTGATCGGCCGACTCGGCGACGGACCCCGTCGCCTTCACGTCCTCGTCGCCGCGCTCGGCGTGCTGACGGCGGGAAGCGTGCTCGCAGCGCTGCCGGTCCACGCCTTCGTCGTCCTCGTGGTCGGTCGGGGTATGCAGGGCGTCGGCCTCGCACTCCTGCCACTCGTCATGAGCACCGCCCGAGACCACCTCAAGCCAGCTCGGGCGCGGACGACCCTCGCGACGCTGTCGGTGACTGCGGTCGTCGGTGTAGGCCTCGGCTATCCCCTCACCGGCCTCATCTCCGAGCACTTCGACTTCCACACCGGTTTCTGGCTCGCCGCGATCCTCGGGCTCCTCGCGATCGTGCTGTCGCTTGCGGTCGTTCCGACGAGTATGCATCGCCACCCCCAGCCATTCGACCTCGTCGGAGCCGTCCTGCTCGGACTCGGGCTCGCCGGACTCCTGGTCGCCATCAGCGAAGGGGGCGACTGGGGGTGGGGCTCGGGTCGACTCGACGGCGTCGTCGTGGCCTCGCTGCTCGTCATCGCCGGGTGGGTCTGGCATGAGCTGCGGACTGACCTCCCGCTCGTCGACCTCCGGCTGATGCGGAATCGCACCGTGCTCACTGCCAACGTGACCGGGATCATGGCCGGGGTCGGCATGTACATGCTGCTCTCGATGATGATCCGGTACGTCCAGACCCCGACGACACTCGCCTACGGCCTCGGCGCCTCTGTCGTGCTGAGCGGGTTGGCCCTCGTGCCGTTGTCGGCGGCGAGCTTCCTCGCCAGCAAGGTGTCAACCGCGCTCGGACGGTGGATCTCGCCGACACGGACCTTGCCGATCGGCGTGCTGCTCTTCGGTGCCGGCCTCGTGATGTTCGCGACCGCCCGCAGCCGCCTGTGGGAGATCTTCGTCATCATGGCGGTCGCGGGCGCCGGGATCGGGAGCTCGTTCGCCGTGATGCCCCGGATGATCATGGGCGCCACCCCACCCGAAGAGACCGCGAGCGCGCTCGCGCTCAACCAGGTGTTGCGGACCGTCGGCTACTCGATCGGCAGCGCACTCGCCGCGACGATCCTCACCGCGCACACTGCCCACGGCGCACTCTTTCCGGCGAACAAGGGGTACACCGTCGCCGCGCTCTTCGCTTTCGGACTCTGCCTCGTCACCGCCCTGATCAGCACGCTTCTTCCGAACCGTCAGCGTCGCCGCCCGCTGACCGGCGACGAGAGGCTCCTTGTGGAAGAGAGCGTGGACGGCGCAATCGCGGGACTCGTTTCATTCGAGCCGGCAGAGACCGACGCCGGCAGCAACAGTGCCAATGGAGTCCTCCGATCCGGGAGCATGGGGTCGTGACCCCCGATGTCGAGACGCCACAAGCCGCGACCGCTGCTCGAGCGCGGCACCGTTCAGCCGCAGAGAGTCGCGAGCGGCTGCTCACGGCCGCAGTCGAGCTGTTCGCCGAGCACGGCTACGAGGCGACCACGGTGCGCGAGATCGGCCGGCGGGCGGACCTCGACCCGACGCTCATCGCTCGATACTTCGGCAGCAAGGCTGCGCTCTACCTGGAGTCCCTCCGCCGCGGTGGCTTCGGTGCTGACAGCCCTCCGCCCGACTTGACCGATCCTGCGGGGGTGACCGAGCTCCTAGAGCGGGTTCGTCGGAACGGGTTGACACCGACGTTTTATGCGGCAATCCGCCCGCACGATGACGCTGAGCTCCAGGCTGCCGCGACCGACATGCTCGCCCACCGAGTCGTCGACCCTGCGGTGGCGAGAGCGAACGCTAGCGGCCGCGGGGACGCTGAGCTGCGGGCCGAGCTCATGACCGCCGCGCTAGCGGGAATCGTCATCAGCAGAACCGCTGGTGCGCTACCTAGGCTGTCTGACGCCCCGTCCACTGACGTCGCCCGGCTCGTCACAGAACTAGTTCGAGCACTCACTGGAAGTCGTTAGCTCTTTGTTCTTCGCCCGAAGCGCGTTCTGCGCGGCTCGCTGCTTGACTCGGTTCAAGGCGCGAATAAGGCGCTAGTCGGACGGTCCGTTTCGTCGGTGCCGAGAACGGTCAGGTGACAGGGTTGGTGAGTTGTCCGCGACGGGGTCACCAGACAACACACCTTAAGCATTGGTTTCAGGCGCGTATTTGGCTCAACCATCATCGGCGTGGCCACGAGATGCGGCCGCCCCGACGAACTCGCCAAGCTCGCGCTCCATGCCCTCGGTAATGGCGCTCGGGTCGGCGTGTCATAGAACCATGGAGAGTGGTTAACGGCTCCTCAGCAGGCGGTCGCGGCCCCGCAAATTCGGGCCGACTTGTCTGCTGGGTGGACGACCCCGAGGAGCTTGCCGCGTTCGTCGCGACCGACCTCGCGACGCCCCCGGCCCGGCGAACAACGGCGGCCGGCCCCGCGCGTGACCGACCACATTCGGACCCGGATACCCGCAATCCTGAGCGCGCACAAGATCGGGGCCGGCCGGATCGCGTACCACCTGCGTTGGACCTTCTGGCTCGGCGAGGGGACCGCCGATCACTACCTCACCGGTGCCGCCCCAACCCGAGACCTTCCCTGTGCCCTCGCGCGTCGCAGGACCCGATGGTGGCCTCTCCACGAACGGGTCGTCGCGGATGCTGTGTCGTCCTTGCCCGAGGTCCGGAAAATGGTCGGGTGGCGCGACCTCTTGTCAGCCGACGAAGACCGACCGAACGCCGCGGTTCACGAGCAGGCTCATCCGAAAGCGTCGGTCGAGGCGCCTACGGGCCCCTCCGCGGAGTCGGTCTCGGTGACCCTGGCGGTGTGGGAGCGAGCCGCCCTATACACGTGGGTCGTCATCGGCGTAATCGTCGTCGCGGTGTAGCCGTCGCCGAAGTCCCAGGCATAGGAGACGATCGTGCCGTAAGAGACGGTGGAGGCCGAGGCGTCGAAGTTGCCTCAGGAAATGCGACGACGAAGCCACCAGACGGAGATGCCGGCCAAGATAACGGCCGCGCCGAGACAGACCGCCATTTCGTACCACTGGAACGCCCAGTAGCGGCTCGCGGGTTGATAGGCCACCACTTCGTGGAACGTCGCACCGACCTTCGCGATGCAGTCCCCTACCGCCGACTGGACGCCGGCGGGCGCCGGGCCAAGGACTGCGCTGCGGGACCCCGACGCCGACCCCGACCCTGGCCCTGGCCCTCCGGCGATCGCGGCGAGACGTGGGCACGCTTCCGCGACGAAGTGTGGGGTGAGAGCACTACCGACCTTGTTGACAATTTGGGTTGAGTAGACCCAGGCATTCGGAAAACTCTGAGGATTGGGCACCAAGCTTGCCGGTCCCGCGTTGCTGCTGCCATAGCCGGTTGTCGCGAGGCTGAGCGCGAAGTCTTGGATCTTTGGGGCGATGAGGTGGGGCCGGATCCAAAAGGCAACGGCAAGTCGGGCGGCAATGAACGCGACCAACGTGGTTGCCATGGCCGGAAGACTCCTGCGAATGACCACGCCAGCGGTGACACCGAGCGCAAAGGCGAGCCCTGCGTAGCCAATCGGAGTGAGACCGCGTTCGCCAAACAGCGCATTGGAGAACCTGTTCATGTTTGCTCGATCGAAGGGGCTCGACCACCAGGTCGCCATCAGGCTGAACAACCCCGCGACAGCCATGCTCATCAAGCCGACCACACCGAGCTTCACCGCCAACCAGCGATTTCGCGTGACGCTCTGGGTCCATACAAGGCGAAAAGTCCCGGTCTCGAGCTCGCGAGCTACGAGCGGCGCGCCCCAGAAGATCCCGATCAGAGCGGGAACCAGAAGGACGATGGAGTTCAGTCCGCCTTGGAGAAGGTGGTCGTTCGCGACGAACCCAGCGGTGGCCCCCGAACAGTTGCCACGCTGAGAGCAGGGCGCGACGTTTGTGTCGAAGAGATGCACGAGGTGTGGTCCGGTAATTGCCGCGACGACGGCGACGATGGCCAGGCCGGCGATACCGACGACCGTCTGAATACGGGACTGAAGCAAGGCGAAGCGGATCATTGCAGGACCTCCAATGCACGGGGTCGAGAGGGTCCGACATCGCGCGCCTGACTCATGTAGGCGATCACGAGATCATCCAACGTGACCGGCTTGACGATCCACGTCGGATCGAGGATCGGATCGTCGGTGCGGACAAGGAGCGTGCTCTGTTTGTCGGTGTGACTTTCTTCGATGACTTCCTGGTTGCCGGGGAGGGTGCTGGTGTCGCGACGGGGACCGGAGAGTCGGTGGTGAGATGCCAGCAACGCGGTGACCTCTCCAGCCAACTGCACTCGGGATGCGGCGAGCACGACGAGGTAGTCGCAAACCCGCTCAAGGTCGGCGACCAGATGTGAAGAGAGCACGACGGTTACCCCGTGCTCGGCGACGATCTCCATCAGGTCCTGGAGGAACTCGCGACGGGCGAGTGGGTCCAGACTCGCGACTGGCTCATCGAGAAGGAGCAACTCGGGTCGTTTCGCGATCGCCACGGTGAGGGCAAGCTGCGCGCGCTGGCCACCGGAAAGCGATCCAGCTCGCTGGCGCGGGTCCAGACCGAGGCGTTGGATGCGATTCTCGGCTAACTGCTCATCCCATGCAGGGTTGAGCCACGCGCCCATGCGGAGATGCTTGGCAACAGTCAATCCGGCGTAGGTCGGTGTGTCCTGAGCGACGAAGCCGACCCGTCCCAGTTGTGCAGTTCCGTCGGCAGGATGTCCCCCGAGCACGTCGATCGTGCCCGATGTTGGTTGGAGCAACCCAACGGCCAGATGCAAAAGCGTGCTCTTTCCCGCACCATTCGGTCCGACAAGACCGACGACCGTCCCTTCGGGGATCGCAAGGGTGCAGTCGCGTAGCGCCCATCGGCGCCGATAGCGCTTGCCAAGACTGTTGGTCTCGAGGACCGTGGTCACGCCACCCCCTCCGCGAAGTAGTTGCGGACTGCGGTGCGATAGATCGCCTCGATGTCGTCGGGGCCGAGTCCCGCGGCGCGCGCTGATTCGAGCCAATCGGTCAAGGTGGTGAGAAACCTGTTCAGGGTGGTGGGGTCGGTGCCGGGGAGCGACCGGACGACAAAAGTCCCCATTCCCGGTCGAGGGCGCACCAGACCTTCGCGTTCAAGATCGCGGTAGGCCTTGAGCACCGTGTTCGGGTTGATCGCAAGCTTCGCGACGACCTGCTGGGCGGTCGGTAACTTGTCGCCCGGCTCCAGGAGGCCGAGCTGGAGGGCTTGGTGGACCTGCTGGACCAGCTGAAGGTACGTCGCGACTCCCGAAGCTGTATCGAGCTGAAATTCGATCACGCAACCCACCCTTTCACTAATTCCTTAGTGGAAGCGTAGTGATCGAACCTCGTCAGCGCAAGACAGTCAGCAAAGCAGCAAGATCAGACCTCCCTTTCTGCAGCCGCGGTGGGTTCCGCTCGCTCGCTGCATCCACAGTTTCAGGCGCAAGTGAGGCGGAAGACAGGCACGACTTCGGACGTGCTTCTCGGACGTGCAGTGCTGGCTGGCCTGGGCAGACGGGTTACAACCGCCTCCCGGAAAAGGGGATCATCAGGCAGCACGCCTGAGACCATGCCGCTTCGATCCCGGCCGCCCGCTCCACATTCGGTTCCAGCTCGACCGCGCTATTTTGCGCTTCTTCCGGCTCGACCGCGGGGAGCGATTGGCACGTGGTCCAACGGCGGCCTCCGCTGTCAGGACTTGTGGCTAGCTAGACTTAGCTAAGTCCGGTACGCTGTCCTCGTGACCACTACCGTCAACATCCACGACGCGAAGACGAACCTTTCGCGGCTCATAGAGCAGGTGGAGGGGGGCGAGGAGGTCGTCATCGCTCGGGCGGGTCGTCCCGTTGCGCGCCTCGTCCCCTTGCGAGAGCCGTCCGGTCCTCGTACGCCTGGAGCCTGGCGGGGGCGAGTGGTGATCGCAGACGACTTCGACGACCTCCCGGCCGAGGTCGCGACGGCGTTCGCGGGAGAAGAAGAGCGGTGAGGCTGCTCCTTGACACTCACGTCCTGCTCTGGTGGCTCGCGGACGAGCCTCTCCGCGACGACGCGAAGCGCGCGATCGCAGACCAGCACAACGAGGTGTTCGTGTCGGCGGCGACCGCATGGGAGATCTCGATCAAGGCGGCCCTGGGAAAGCTCGAGGCGCCCGACGACCTCAGCGAACAGCTCGGCGCGAACGCGTTCGCGCCCCTCGGCATCGCGATCCCGCATGCCTTGGTGGCAGGCGGCCTCCCCCGACACCACGACGATCCCTTCGACCGCATGCTCATCGCTCAGGCCAGGATCGAGCAACTCGTGCTGGTCACGAGGGACGCCCGACTCGCAAGGTACGACGTGGAGATGCTCGCGGCCTGAGAACCTACGTGGATGTAGCGAGATGGCGACTTGACTACCCAATGACAGGAGGCGTCGAGTCAGCGATTTGGAGGGCGACTGTGACTCAGCTGGCCGGCTCTTCGATCAGCTCCGGTCCGTCGTTCTGAGCGTTGCCCACCGCCTTGCCGACCCGGTGCTTGTTCAGCGTCCCCGCAGGCGACGGGACGAGCAACCCCTGGAGCTCGTGCTCGTCGGTGACCTTGCGATCTAGCCAGAGACCCCACGTTTCCGGCTCGAGCACCACGGGCTGTCGATCGTGGATGCCGTCCATGTCGGGGCCGGCAGCCGTCGTGATCAGCGTGCAGCTGGCGAGCCACGGCGCCTTGTCGCCGAGGCTCCTGTCCCGCCACCACTCGTACAGTCCGGCGAAGGCGAGGGGCTGCCCGTCGGATCGCCGGAACGCGTAGGGCTGCTTGTGCTCGGCAGGGATGTGCGACCACTCGTAGAAGAGGTCCGCCGGGAGAATCAGGCGCTTGGAGCGAAACGCCGATCGGAACGTCGGCTTGCTCGCCACCGACTCGGCGCGCGCGTTGAAGGCCCGGGCTCCCCCGCTCAGATCCTTGGCCCAGCTCGGGACGAGACCCCACCTGAACTCGTGGATGACGCGCTCGCCTGACCTCTCGGTGGCCACCCCGAGCACGTTGGTGGTCGGCGCGATGTTCCAGGACGGCCGCCAGCCTTCCGCCGACTCATACGCGACGGAGGCATGAAATAGCGGCGCCAGATCCTGCGGACTGGACACCTCGACATAGCGGCCGCACATCGCGAACAGGGTACGGCCGTCGCGATCTCTACAGCGCGCCGACATGCACCACCTTCCGGCCGGGCACTGGTGGCGTCACTCGCGCATGCGCCACGACCGGTGTGATCACATCCCGGCAAATGCCCAGCTAGAACGACCGGAGCCGCATCTCCGGAGATCGTCGGACTAGTGTCGCTCCAGGTCAGCGACGTTGCCAGTGCATCACAACCGATCCTTGAGGTAACAGTGACGTACGAGCGACATGCCGGCGACCGCGAACGTCCTCAGCCGAGGATCGCGGCGAATGCGTCGTAGGCGAGGCTCGGCCCCAGCTGCGAGGGGGCCCGTCGAGGTGCCGACTGCGCCGAGCGGATCGTTCCGCCGGATCTTCGTGAGATGTCTCGTGATCGCGCTGGTCCCCGTCGTGGTGCTCGCGGTGATCTTCGCCGTCGACCTCGGGTGGCTCCCGCTTCAGAGAGTTCTGGCCCAGGGACGCTCGCAGGCTGTGCTCTTCGCCGCGACTTCAGTGGAGCCGATCCTCGACGGGCGCCCGTTGAGCCGCGGCCTCTCCACCGTCGAGCAGGCCGAGCTACTGCGCATCGCCACGGTCGGCGAGAAGCATGCCGGCGTCTCGTATCGACTGCTCGACCTCGGTGGCCATGTCGCATTCTCCTCCGCCGGCGCCGCGCGTTACACCCCTTCGCCCGGGGTCGCCGAAGCCGCCGGCGGCACGACGATCGGTCACCGTGCCCAGCTGAGCTCGCCAGTAAAGCCCGGGACGGCCGCAGCGCCACAGGCAGTAGAGGTCGACACGCCGCTCGAAGCGGGTCCGCTCGGTCGCCGTGTTGGCGTACTCGAGGTCTACCTTCCCTACGCCCCGTTGCTCGCCGATGTCACGTCGGGTCGACTCACGCTGATCCTCGACCTGACTGGCGAGCTCCTACTGATTTACCTCGCGCTCATCGTCATCGTCGCCTTGGTCAGCCGAAGGCTGCGCAGCCACGTGGCCTGGAATGCGTTCCTCGCCGAACACGACACGCTCACGGGTCTGCCCAACCGCGCGCTCTTCCACCGTCGCGCTGAGGCAGCGCTTCGTGAGTGCTCGAGCACTCACCCTGTGGCGATCGCGCTCGTCGACCTCGACCGCTTCAAGGTCGTGAACGACACGCTCGGCCATCAGAACGGCGACGCCCTACTCGTCGAGCTCGGCCGGCGCCTGACCGCCGAGACTCGTGACGGCACGACGATCGCCCGCCTCGGGGGCGACGAGTTCGGGTTCATCCTCGCCAGCGAGAGCGGCAACGCTGCGGAGGCCGAGCGTGCTCTTCGCCGGCTGCGAGACGTGATCGGTCGCGAGGCCTCCGTTAGCGGCCTTCCCCTCTCCGTCGAGGCGAGCATCGGATTCGTCCTCGCGCCCGACGATGGCGTGAACGTCGACGAGCTGGTGCAGCGCGCCGACATCGCGATGTACGTCGCGAAGGAACAGCAAGCCGGTGTCCTCCGCTACCAGGCTGCTCAAGACCACTACGACACGACCAACTTGCGCCTCGTCGTCGAGCTGCGTCACGCGATCCAAGCGAAGGAGCTGGTGCTTCACTACCAGCCGAAGGTGCGGCTGAGCGATGGTGAGGTGACCGCGGTCGAAGCGCTCGTACGGTGGAACCACCCGGTGGAAGGCCTGTTGAGCCCTCGTAGCTTCCTCCCGCTCGCGGAGCAGACCGACGTCATATTCGACCTGACCCGGTGGGTGCTCGACACTGCGATCGAGGCGCTCGCCGGCTTCCCTCCCGACATCGACCTCGCCGTGAACGTGTCAGCCCGCAACCTCTCGGCGGCGGACTTCGGCGACGAGGTCATCGCCGCGCTCGCGCGCCATCGCATGCCGGCACGGCGACTGGTGTTAGAGGTCACCGAGACTGCGCTGCTCTCGGATCCCGGCCGCGCGATTGCGATGCTGACACGCCTCGACGACCGCGGGGTTCGCGTCAGCATCGACGACTTCGGCTCCGGACAAGCGTCCCTCGGCTACCTGTCGACGTTGCCGATCCACGAGCTGAAGATCGACCGGGGCTTCGTCTCGGGGATCCTCGGCAATCCCAAGCACGCCGCGATCGTCCGATCCATCGTTGACCTCGGCCACAATCTCTCGCTCCGGGTCGTCGGCGAGGGCGTCGAGAACTCGAGTGTGCTCGAAGGACTGCGCCAGGCCGGCTGCGACGAAGCGCAGGGGTTCCTCATCGCCGAGCCCATGCCAGTCGAGGAGCTCCTCGACTGGCTGCACACGACCACCGACGTGGCATCCGAGGCGTGAGCTGCAGATCGTGCGCGACGCCTCCGCCGGCGACAGGCGTGGCGCCCGAAGCGCCTGACGGTCCGGCGACGGCTAGCGCGCCGACATCGTGACGAAGTCACGGGCGTAGGCCGGCTGGAAAAAGCGGTCCGGTCCCTGGTACATCGTCGGAAGAAGATCGACGCCGTTTGCCGGAGTGGCGGCACCGTTCGGCGTCGCCGGCGTGTACGAGGCAAACACCGGCCACAGCGGGTTCATGTCGAGCACCATCGCCCGGACCGCGCCGGCCCGCTCGAGGACGTCGGCGAGGTCGACGATTGTCATCGGTCCCGACACGTAGACGAGCGCGCCGTCCGCGGTCACCCCGAGCGCCGAGCGGGGGGTGTTCGTGACCGCATGGAGGCTCGATCCCCAGACCGAGGTGTCGGTCGGGCTCAGCACCGCGGTCGGTCGTCCGTGATCGATCAACAGGTTGAGGTTCTGCCGCACTGCGACGACGGCGGGCGTCATCGACACGTCACGTCCCCACTGGCCCACCGTCGCCGTCCCGTCTCGGTAGATCACGAGCGACGCCGCGCCGACGCGTAGCGGCGCTACGAGATGGCCCTCGCTCAGGTAACCGCCTTGGGAGTCCTTCAACAAGAAGCCTCCCGCGAAGGCGGCGACGAGCGTTCGAGCCGCGACCGGCGAGATCGGCGCCGTGTACTTCCAGAACAGCCCACCCGGGCTCAGGCTCCCGGAGTAGAGACGCGCGCTCAGCAGTCGCGGGTCCATCCAGGCGACACCCGCGAGCACCGAAGGATCGTCTGGCAGGCGCAGCGTCGTGGTGAGCAGCGCGGGGCGCCCGTCGACGCGCCTGCCGGCCGCGTGCCACCGCCCCTCCCCGGGATCCGGCGAGCTCAGGAAGGGCTGGATCGCGGAAGGGTGAGGGAGCGGCTTCAGCGCCGGCGAGCCGTGGGCGTTCGTCGGGACTGAGGCATCGGCCCGTGTCAGGGCGTCGAGACGCGACGGTGCCTGCGACGACACGAGGATCGCGCCGAGGCCGAGGGATGCGGACGCGACCACGACGCCAGTGGCTCGCCGCAGCCTCATCGTTACGACCTCGGCCGCCAGCCGGGTGGATCCCCGACGGGGGGCATACGCTCGGGAGCGCCCTCATCGGCACTCCGCTGCGGAAAGGTCCTGCCAATGGCCATCAGCGACCCTGAAGAGTTCGACCTCGTCGTCCTCGGAGGCGGCCCGGTCGGCGAGCACGCCGTCGGGCGGGCCCGGAAGGCGGGGCTCGAAACAGTGCTCGTCGAGCAGGAACTGATCGGTGGTGAGTGCTCGTACTGGGCCTGCATGCCGAGCAAAACGCTACTGCGCCCGGGCCACGTGCTTGGCGCGGCACGGGCGGTGCCCGGCGCCCGCGAGGCGGTCACCGGCTCGATCGACGTCGCGGCGGCGCTCGCACGGCGCGACTGGATGACCGCGGACTGGGACGACTCCGGCCAGGTCGAATGGGTCGAAGGTACTGGTGGCCACATCGCACGCGGCCACGGCCACATCGTCGCCGAGCGCACGGTGGTCGTCGACAGTCGAGAGGGAACGCGGACGCTCGTGGCGAGACGAGCCGTGCTCGTCGCGACCGGCTCAAGCGCCTTCATCCCACCCGTCCCCGGACTCGCCGCGACCCGCCATTGGGACAACCGGCAGGTCACTGCAGCACACACGGTCCCCCGCCGACTCGTGGTCGTCGGGGGCGGAGCGGTCGGCGTCGAGATGGCCCAAGCGTGGCGGCGCCTCGGGAGCGTGGAGGTGACGATCGTGGAGGCCGGCGAGCGGCTGCTCGCGAACGCGGAACCCTTCGTCGGTGAGCAGCTCGCCGCGGCCCTGGAGCGAGAGGGGATCACCGTCCTGACTCGGGCCACGATCACCCGGGTGGGGCGTGCGGACGACGACGCACCGGTCGAGGTAACGCTCGAGGGAGGTCGGGTGGTTACCGGCGACGAGATCCTCGTGGCCGCCGGGCGAAGGCCGCGCACCGTCGACATCGGGCTCGAGGTTCTCGGCCTCGAGCCTGGCTCCTTCCTCGACGTGGACGAGCAGCTGCGTGTCCGCGCCGTGCCCGGGGCATGGCTGTATGCCGCCGGCGACGTGAACGGCATCGCGCTCCTCACCCACATGGGCAAGTACCAGGCGCGCATCGCCGTCGACGCCATCCTCGGCGGAAGCGCGACGGCCGACGCCGACGCGTCGGCGGTGCCTGCGGTCGTCTTCACCGATCCGCAGGTCGCATGGGTGGGCCTCACGGAGAACGCCGCCCGCGATCGAGGTATCGACGTGGGAGTCGCGACGGTAAAGACCCAGTCGGTCGCCGCTGCGGCGATCCTCGGCGAGGGCGTCGAAGGCACGAGTCAGCTGGTGATCGACAAGTCGCGCGGCACGGTCGTCGGGGCCACCTTCACAGGACCGGACATCGCCGAGCTTCTGCACTCGGCGACCATCGCCGTGGTGGCACAGGTCCCACTCGAGCGGCTGCGCCACGCGGTGCCGTCGTTCCCGACGCTCTCCGAGGTCTGGCTGGAGCTCGTCGACACCGCGCTCTCCATCTAGCAAGCGCTCTCGAGCTAGCCCAAGAGAGCGGCCAGCCGCTCCGGGTCAGGCCGGAGTGTCGCCCGAGCAGTCCTTGCAACGCCCGAGGACAGCGAAGTGGCGTGGATCGATCGTGAATCCGAAGTGCGCCTGCGCGTCCACCGCGAGCCCCCGGAAGAGCTCGTCCGGCGCCTCGATTGCCACACCGCAGCGCTCGCAGACGAGATGGCTGTGCGCGACCGACGAGAGATGATAGGTCGCCGGGCCGTGGCCGAGATGGGCATGGACGAGGACGCCGAGGCGCTCGAGCTCGTCGAGGTTGCGATAGATCGTAGAAATGTGCACGTCGGGCGCAAGTTCTTGTATCTCAGCGGCGAGATCCTCCGCGGTGCGATGCTCCGACGACTCGAACAGCGCCTGCAACAGCCTGCGGCGTGCCGTCGTAACCCTGCCGCCGCGAGCGCGCAGCTGCGCGAGGACCGTCTCAACCGAGGCAGACGAGGTCGCGGGCGCCGCTTGGCTCATGTCCGGAGCATAGGACCACGTAGGTGCATCGGGGTGCTGGTCGGCCATCGAGGATGCCTAGTCGCGAGCTGGCCTCTTTCGCAACCAGGTCGCAATTGGCTAAGGTCGGGACTCGGAACGGTACTCGCTGCGCCACCGCGACGACCTCGAGGAGATGCCGATGGCCGGTGCAGGCTCTGCCGCAGCGCCGACGTCCCGCCTGCGCAGGATGGAGCGCGCGCTCTCGCGGCGGGAATGGGCCCGCATGGGCGGGATGGTCACGACGGTCGTAGCCCTCCACGTCGTCGGTGTCGTGCTGCTTCTCGCGGCCTCTCGCCATCACTACCACGTGAGCAAGACCGAGCTCTTCGGCGTCGGCACGGGGCTGCTCGCCTACACCCTCGGCATGCGCCACGCCTTCGACGCTGACCACATCGCCGCGATCGACAACACCACGCGCAAGCTGATGTCCGAGGGTAAGCGTCCGATAAGTGTGGGGTTCTTCTTCTCGCTCGGCCACTCGTCGGTCGTATTCGCGCTCGCCGTGCTGCTCAATTTCGGAATCCGCGCGCTCGATGCCCAGGTGAGGAACGGAGGCTCCGGCCTCCACCAGGTGACGAACGTCGTCGGGACGTCGGTCTCGGGCTTCTTCTTGTACTTGATCGCCGCGCTGAACGTGGTGGTACTCGTGTCCATCGTCCGCGTCTTTCGCGGCATGCGGCGCGGCGAGTACGACGACGCGGAGCTCGAGGCCCAGCTCGACAAGCGCGGGCTGATGAACCGCTTCTTCGGCAAGCTCGGTCGCCGGATCGACACCCCGTGGAAGATGTACCCGATCGGCGTGCTCTTCGGGCTCGGGTTCGACACCGCCACCGAGGTGGCACTCCTCGTGCTGTCCGGGACCGCTGTGGCGAGCGGCCTGCCGTTCTACGGGATCTTGTCCCTACCGTTCCTGTTCGCCGCGGGAATGAGCCTGCTCGACACGATCGACGGGTGCTTCATGAACTTCGCCTACGGCTGGGCGTTCTCCCGCCCGATCCGCAAGGTGTACTACAACATCACGATCACCGGCCTGTCGGTAGGGGTAGCGCTTCTCATCGGCACCGTCGAGCTCCTCGGCCTGCTGACCCAGGAGCTGCACATCAGGGGGGGCGCCGCGACGTTTTTCCAGCACTTCAACATCAACACGGCGGGGTTCTTCATCGTCGGGCTGTTCGTGGCAACGTGGGTTGTCGCCCTCGCCATCTGGCGCTTCGGCGAGGTCGAGCAGCGCTGGGAACGTGCAGCAGCGACGGCGCGGGCCGAGCGCGAGCTCGCGAAGCTCGAGGACCTCGGCGCGCTGATCATCGATGGCGCCGTGGCCGAGAGCGACTGAGCACCGCGCGGGCGGGCCGACACGAGGTGTCGCTACGCGCGCCCGCGGGTACGTAGCGCTGGTGACCACACCCGAGACGGGCGCTCGCGCAAGGGGCACCGACGGTGAGGTCGATTCCGAGGTGTCGATCGACGACCTCGCCGTCCGACCGCCCGTCGTCCACAACGACGGCCATCCTCGTGAGGAGCCGCTCGAGCGCTCGTTCGACCGGATCGTCGCCGAAGGGCGCCCCCGTCTCGCGCGCTCGTGGGGCGACGTCGTCGCGACGGGAGCGACGGGCGGCATGGAGGTCGCCTTCGGCGTGCTCGCATTGCTCATCGTCAAACAGGAGACCGGGAGCAGCCTGCTCGCCGGCCTGGCGTTCTCCGTCGGGTTCATCGCCTTGCTCCTCGGCCACAGCGAGCTCTTCACCGAGGGCTTCCTCGTGCCGGTGACCGTCGTGGCCGCGGGCGAGAGCACGGTCCGCGCCTTGCTGCGCCTTTGGATCGGGACGCTCGCCGGCAACCTCGCCGGAGGCGCGCTCATCGCCTGGGTCATCGACGAGGCCTTCCCCGGCCTGCGTGCGACGGCGGTGAGCGTGGGCAGCCACTACGTCCTCGCCGGCGAGACCCTCCACAGCTTCTGCCTCGGGCTGCTCGGCGGCGGCGCGATCACATTGTTGACGCGCATGCACAACGGCACGGACTCGGACGGGGCGAAGATCGTCGCCAGCGTCGCGATCGCGTTCGTACTGGCGGGCGTGGGGCTGTTCCACTCCGTGCTCGACTCGCTCCTCGCCTTCGTCGCCCTGGACACCTCCCGCGCGCCCTTCGGCTACCTCGCCTGGTTGACGTGGTTCGGCTGGATCGTCTTGGCGAACCTCGTCGGAGGGCTCGCGCTGACGACGCTGCTCCGACTCGTGAGGAGCCGGCAGCGGCTGCTGGACCACCGATCGGCCGTCGCCGACCGGGCCTGAGCCCAGCCGCCGTCCGCGGACCCCTAGTTAGCGCTCAGCACGGGAATGAGCCGTCCGTCGGGACGCCCGCACCGAACGCTCTCCGCGGGACCCGGCGTTCGGCACGCCCAATCGGTGCGAGCCCGGCGCTTTCGGCGAGGCGGACGACGAACGAATAGGCCTCGATCTGCTTCTGTTCTAACCCGAACGCGGGCTGGCATTCGGCGCTGACATTCGGTGCCATGCAGACGCCTCGGACTGTGTTCGCCGCACCCTCAGCGCGACCGGATCAGATGTGGTGGATCTGGATACCTCCCCCGCATCGGTGGATGAGCGAATTTGGACGACGGTTTGTTCTGTTCTTGCGTAATTCTGCGCTTGTATTGCCTAATCTCCAGAGACATTTGCAACCGTGCGGTACTCGTCGCTAACCTCGCACCCGTGACCGCTCTCGTTGAGGCCCGCGGCCTCGTCAAGGTGTACGCGCCGAAAGACCGTAAGTCCGAACCCTTCACCGCCGTTGATGGCATCGACTTCACCTTGCATCGTGGCGAAGTCTTCGGCTTCCTCGGTCCAAATGGCGCAGGCAAGTCGTCTACCATGCGGATGCTCTCATGCGTTTCCCCCGTCACTGGCGGCACGATCAGCATCCTCGGCATGGACGCCGCTACCGACGGCCGAGCGATCCGATCGCGCCTGGGAGTCGTCGCCCAAGACGATGCGCTCGACAACGAGCTCACCGTCCGAGAGAACCTGCTCATCTACGGGCTCTATTTCGGGTTGTCGAAAGCTGTGGCCTCAGAACGGGCGTCCGAACTTTTGCAATTTGCCCAGCTCGAAGAGCGGGCAGCTGATCGAGTCAGTGCCTTGTCGGGCGGCATGAGGCGCCGATTGAGCATCGCCCGGTCCTTGCTGAACCGGCCTGACGTCCTCCTACTCGACGAACCGACCACGGGCCTCGACCCCCAGGCGCGCCACATCTTGTGGGACAAGCTCTACCAACTCAAGCAGCAGGGGGTCACGCTCGTCCTCACCACCCACTACATGGACGAGGCCGAGCAGCTCTGCGATCGCCTCGTCGTCATGCACAAAGGCAAGATCGTTGCGGAGGGATCACCTCGCCAGCTGATCGAAGCCTATGCATCACGTGAGGTCCTGGAGCTGCGTTTCGCCGTGACTGCCGAGGCCGCCCCGGCGGACAAGATCCGCGAGGCCGATCTCTGCCACCGGCTCGAAGTCCTGCCCGGCCGTCTCGTCTGCTCGACCGACGACGGCGAACGAACCCTCGCCGGCGCGCACCGGCTGGGCATCAGGCCGGACAGCGCCATCGTCCGGCGCTCGTCACTCGAAGACGTGTTTCTCTCCCTCACGGGCCGGAGCTTGGTCGATTGACGCTCGCGATTGATAATGGCGATCCCGCAAACGCGCTGCCGCGCCGCATCGGCTGGGTCGGCGCGCGTCGCGCGCTCAGCTACCACCTTTTCCGCTACCGGCGCACCTGGCGTGGCACCGTGGTCATCAGCATCGTCAACCCATTGCTCTTCCTCTTGGCGATCGGGCTGGGCCTCGGACGGGTGGTCGGCAACCACGCTCCCACCCTCCACGGAACGTCCTATTTGGCGTTCTTCGCGCCCGGCATGCTGGCAGCCGCGGCCATGCAGAACGGCATCATCGAATCCGCGTTCCCGGTGAGTCGCGCAACCGCTCCCGGGGGCAGCTACGCCGTCGCGAAGACCACCCCGCTCGACCCCACGGACATCATGATCGGCCATCTCTTGTTCATGGCCCTTCGCATCGCCATGAGCGCGACGGCCTTCGTCGCCATCATGGTGGCCCTCGGTGCGACGAGGTCGCTCTCGGTCCTACTCACGATCCCCGCGGCAACCCTGACCGGGCTCGCCTTTGCTGCACCCACGGCTGCGTGGGCCGCAAGGGCGGCCAATCCCGAGGCCGTGGGCAAATTGTTCAAGTGGGTCGTCATGCCGCTCTACTTGTTCTCGGGCACGTTCTTCCCGGTGCGCCAACTCCCGCCGGTGCTCCGAGACCTTGCCTACGCGACTCCCCTGTGGCACGGGGTGCAGCTGTGCCGCTCGCTCAGCATGGGCACGGCCACGTTGGGGGCCGCGCTCGGTCACGCCGCCTACCTCGCAGGGCTCTTCGTCGTGGGGATCGTGCTCGCTCGACACGCCTACCGCCGTCGCCTCTATGTCTGAGCAACTGGCACTCCGCTCGGCGCGCGTCGTTGTTACCCGCCACTGGTGGGTGATACGCGGCGCCAATCCCTGGACGCCCCTAGTCGAGGGTCTTTTCGAGCCCTTCTTGTACCTCATGTCGATTGGCGTCGGCATCGGCACGCTCATCGGGCACGAAGGCCGCGTTATTGCCGGGGGCTACAGCTACGCCTCCTTCGTCGCTCCTGCACTGCTCGCGACCTCCGCGATGAACACGGCCGCGAACCAGACCATCTGGGGCACCTGGTACCGGCTGCAGTTCGAGAAGTTCTACGACTCGCTCGTCACGACACCGCTGACAACCACGGACATCGGCGTCGGTGAAGCGTGGGCCGCAACGGCCCGCGGCGGCCTGGCGGGCATCTGCTTCCTCGGGGTCATCGCGGCCCTCGGGATGGTTCACTCGCTCTGGGCGGTGGCCGCCATCCCGGCAGTCGTGCTCATCGCGTTCTCCTTCGCCAGCGCCGGGCTGGCCGTGGCGACGATCATGAGAGAGCTCCACCACAACCAGTACGTCCAGCTGGTCATGTTGCCGATGTTCCTGTTCTCGGCGACCTTCTACCCGCTGTCCGTCTACCCCACCGTGGTTCGCGACGTCGTCGCCGTCCTGCCCCTGTACCAGAGCACCGTGCTCGCACGCGGGCTCACGCTCGGCCGCGTCGGCAGCGATCAGGTCATCGCTGTCGCGTACTTGGCGGTGATGGGTAGCGGTGCATTGTGGTTCGCGTGCCGGCGCCTCGGAGGGCTCCTGGCGCTGTAATGACATTCGACGCACTATTGGACTCGATCAGCTCGTCAGCGAAAGCTGACCCGAGACGTGGGCGGGTGTACACAAACCGATCCTCTTTCGAGATCGCTGTCCTTTGGTGAGCGCAGCCCTCCCGACAGCCCCGTCCAGGTTGGCGAGGGCCTGGTCGAGGACGCCGGGGTGGCCGAAGTCGTAGTTGACCACGAAACGGGGCACAGCCCGATCCGGGCGGTGCACGCCGCAGCGAGCGCCAGCGGCATGAGGGCCGAGAGTTGCTCGCCGAGATGGTCGAGGGGCAAACCACGCCAAAGCTGGCGTGAGCTCCTGCGCAGGAAACCATTGTCGCAGGGCTGGCCCAGGCGTCGGGGGTTCAGGGTTCCGGGGTGACGTCTATCACGGCGAACGCTCGGACGGGGAACGTGGCCAGGCCGTGCACCGCCGGCGGGACGGCGAAGAAGCGGGCCCCTGTGGACGGGAGTTGGTGGAGGACGGTGAGGTGCTCGACGATCGGGATGCCCACACTGAGGAGAGTGGAGTGGGCGGGACGTTCGCCGGTCGCTGTGCTGTCGATGTTGACCGAGTCGATGCCGACCAGAGCGACCCCACGGGCGACGAGCTCCTCGGCGCACGCCACGGTCAGGTGCGGATGGTCGATGTCGCCGTAGCGGTCGGTGCCCCAGTGGGCGTCCCACCCTGTTCGAAAGATGACCGCAGCACCTGACAGAGGGAGAACGTCGAGCACGTCATCGGCGATCGCTCCGGTGGCGTCGACCACGACCAGGGGCAGGTTGGCACAGTGTTCGAGCGGTAGCCCCGACAGGTCGTGGCCGTCACGCCAACGGTGAGCGGGGGTGTCGAGATAGGTGCCAGTGTTGGTCACCATCGAGATCCGTCCGATGGCGAACTCGGTGCCCGGAGCGTACATCCCGTGGGAATCCTCGAAGCTCAGGTGCTCCCCGATATCCGGGCCGGGCAAGCCTGGATAGGTCAACATCCGATCCTCGATGCGATGGCTGAGATCGATCAGGCGCACGACCCACCCCCAACGAGCTCGGTGTTCCCCGAGCCGGTTCCGCCATCCCCGAGAGCGTGAACCGGGCGGCGGTACAGGACATGCGGCGCCCCAGCGCAGTCGAACTCCTGGTCGAAGCGGAAGCCGGTCTTTTGCATCACCCGCCAGGACTGCCGATTCGTGGTCAGCGTCAACGCCACCACCTCCTCGCACAGCCCAGCCTGGTCTGCGATATCGATCAACGCGTTGGACACGGTAACGGCATAACCACATCCCCAGAACTCAGACCGCAACGCGTAAACGACCTCGATCTCCGCCCTGCCGATTACCTGCACCCAGCGCAGCCAGGCACGGCCGACTAACTAGCTGTGTCCGCTAGCCCTGGGTCGCCATCGCGAGTGCCTGGACCTGGACGGGACTTAGCTTCACCGTCG
This sequence comes from Acidimicrobiaceae bacterium, assembly GCA_025464005.1. Classification (GTDB taxonomy): domain Bacteria; phylum Actinomycetota; class Acidimicrobiia; order Acidimicrobiales; family Bog-793; genus RYN-46. The sequence continues at coordinate 23,767 of JAODBO010000042.1, forward strand.
CAGCCAGGCAGTTCTCCTCGAGATGGCGCACCGACGAGGTGCCCGGGATCGGTAGCACCACCGGGGAGAGCGCGAGCAGCCACGCCAGTGCCACCTGGGCTGGGGTCGCTCCCGTCTCGGCCACGATCGCGTCGAGCGGGCCACCGCGCCTCGCGAGGTTGCCACTCGCGATCGGGAACCACGGTATGAAGCCGATGCCCTCAGTGTCGCAGTAGTCGACGACCGGCTGCGAGGAGCGGTTGGCGAGATTGAACAGGTTTTGCACGGTGGAGATCGGGACGACCGCCCGTGCCGCCTCTATCTCCGGCACCGAGACCTCGGAGAGGCCGACGGCGCGCACCTTGCCTTCGTCGAGCAGCTCCTTCAGGAGCCCGAACTGCTCCTCGGCCGGAACCTTCGGGTCGATGCGGTGCAGCTGGAAGAGGTCGAGCCGCTCCTGTCCGAGGCGGCGGAGGCTCATCTCGCACTCCTGGCGCAGGTATTCGGGCCTGCCTACCGGTTGCCACGCGTCGGGACCGGTCCGGATCAGGCCGGCCTTGGTCGCGATGATCAGGCCCTCCGGGTAGGGGTACAGGGCCTCCCGGATGAGCTCCTCGCTCACGTAGGGACCGTAGGAATCGGCAGTGTCGATGAAGTCGACTCCGAGCTCCACGGCCCGCCGCAGCACGCGGATCGCCTCGTCGTGGTCGGCGGGCGGACCCCAGATCCCCGGGCCCGTGATGCGCATGGCGCCAAACCCGAGACGGTGCACCGTCATGTCCGCAAACGTGAACTCCCCGCTCGAAAGCACGGGCCGTTCGGTGGTGGTGCTCGTTGAGTCGACCATCGGGGCCTCCTTGGTGGTGCGACGTTCCGACGGCGGGATCGCCGACTCGCCGGATGCTTCTACCGAGAGGCTACCGAGATCAGTGTTTCACCTGACCTGGCACGTGGGATCCGTCGACGACGCCGAATCTGGCCCGGGCCGCCTCGACGATGATCTCGACACAGGCCTCGACCGGGATCGCCGTGCTGTCGATCACCAGGTGGTAGAGCTTCGGATCGCCCTGGCCGACACCGTAGAAGATGTGCGAGTAGGCCTCGCGAGCTCGATCTGCTGCTCGCTGCTCGGAGCGGGCCGTCTGCTCGTCGACCCCGTGCAGGCGCACCGCCTGGGCGATGCGAGCCTCGAGCGGGCCGTCGAGACGCACGCACAGCACGTCGGGGCGACCGGCGAGCACGACCATCGCGGCGCGGCCGAGCACGACCCCTCCCGGTCCGTCCGCGATCTGGCGCAGGACGGCCTCCGTGCTTTCGCAGAAGCTCGTGCGCGTGGCTCCCATCTCGCTGCCCGTGTCGGCGCCTATCGGCACGGCGACGTTGGCGAGCGCGGAGAGGAGGCGGTCCACGAGTCCGGGTGGCCGCTCGTCGTGTGCGAGCGCCTCCTCGGCGTCGATGGCGAGGCGCTGTGCCACCGCGACCGGGATGGCCCGGTCGAAGAACTCCAGACCGAGACGCTCGGCGACCACCGGTCCGATGATCGCGCCGGCGGTGCCGTAGCTCGCAGAGATCGTCACGGCTCCAGGCATCGTTAAGCCGTCCCGGCCGGAGCGACGAGGCTGCATTGCCCCCGAACGGTCATGTCACTCCTTTGTGGCCACATGATTGGGCACGACGTTGAGCTTGGGGGCGTACGCCTCGACCTTGACGTCCCGAGGGACGAGCCGCATCGTCGCGCCGAGGATTTCGCGGCACTGTTCGCACGGGCCGTAGAAGCGACTCGTCGCATCCTTCGCGCCACAGCGCGGGCAGGACAAGACCTCGGACGCTACGGCGCCAGGCGCTGGGGGCTCGCCGGGTACGCCGAGCACATCGGGCAGGTCGCTCACCGCCACACGGTACCGTCCCGCCGGCCCTGATCGACGGACTGCCTTACTGTGTGGGTCGTGGCCCCGACTCGAAGCGACGACGAGCTCGGTGCATTCGTCCCCGGAGCGCGCACGGTCGTCGCCGGTACACCGGGCGGAGAGCTCGCCGGACTGCGCTTTGTTGCCAAGGACTTGTTCGATGTCGCCGGGGCGCGTACCGGTGCGGGTAGCCCCGAGTTCCTCGCCGATGCCCCGGTCGCCGCCCGACACGCGCCAGCGGTCGCCGCTCTGCTTGCAGGGGGAGCGGATCTCGTCGGAAAGACGGTGACCGACGAGCTCGCGTTCAGCCTCTTCGGGACCAACGCCCACTACGGGATGCCGCACAACACGGCCGCTCCAGGCCGTGTCCCCGGCGGATCCTCGAGCGGGTCGGCGTCGGCCGTCGCGGGTGGCGCGGCCGACCTGGCGCTCGGCACCGACACGGCCGGCTCGGTGCGCGTTCCCGCCTCGTACTGCGGCATCTTCGGGCTGCGACCGACTCACGGCCGGATCTCGGCCGAAAGCGTCGTGCCCCTCGCACCCAGCCTCGACACCGTCGGGTTGCTCGCCGACGACGGCCGCGTGCTCGGCGCGGCCTGGCGCGTGCTCCGTGGGGCTTCGGGCAGTGCCGCGCCCGCCGGCTCCGAGGTGCGGTCCCCGACCGCCACACTCACCGACCGCTTCCCCACGCGCAACATCACCACGCTCGTGTGCCCGCCGGAGCTCCTCGCTCTCCTCGACGACGACGCGCGCGACGGCTTCGAGTCGGCTGCGGACGAGCTCGGGCGCGACCTCGGCTGGCGCGTCGTCGAACGAGCGGTCATCGCACCGGACGAGCTCGAGCGCATGCGCGAGATCTTCCGGTCGGTCCAGCTCGCCGAGGCCTGGAAATCCCACGGTGCCTGGATCGAGCGCCGCAGGCCGCAGCTCGGGCCCGGCGTCGCCTCCCGTTTCGCCGCGGCCGCACAGGCCGACCCGACGGCCGCGGAGCAGCTGCCGTCGCGACGCCTCGAGGTGCAGCTCCTGCTGGCGGAGGCGCTCGGCGACGACAAGCTGCTCCTGCAGCCCGCCGCGTGCGGCCCCGCACCTTGGCCCGCGCTCGGAGGGTCGGCCAAGGACGACCTGCGGCTCCGGACGCTGACGCTCACCTCGCTCGCCGGCCTCGCCGGCGCTCCGGTGGTCTCTCTCCCCTTGGCGCAGGTGGACGCCATGCCCCTCGGTGTCGCCCTCGTCGGGCTGGCGGGAGAGGACGACGTCGTCGTCGAGTGTGCGGCCACGGTCGCGAGCGGAGCGGCGCGCTGACACCTGGACCCGGGCGCCCGATGTGCCCCTGGCGCCCTCGAAAACTACAGTCGACATCGTGCCCACGGCTGGTATGGATCGCGTGGAGTTCACGCTTCACAACTCTCTGACCGCCTGGCAGTTCGGTCCCTTCCAGCTGGCCGTGATCGTTGCGGTCGTGGCCCTCGCGGCTTGGTATCTCCAGGCGGACTGGAAGCTCGCCGCACGTGGCCGGCGCTGGAGCCGCAAGCGCACGGCCGCGTTCCTGTCGGGGCTCGTCGTCGTCGACCTCGCGCTGCAGTCCCCCATCGCCGGTTACACCGGCACGTACTTCCAGGCCCACATCGTCCAGCATCTCCTGCTCATGGTGGTCGGGCCTCCCCTGCTGGCGCTCGGCGCACCCTCGACCCTCTTGCTGCAGACGGCGGCTCGGCCGACGAAGGAGCGTTGGCTGCGCATCCTCAACAGCAAGCCGTTCGCCGTGATCAGCCACCCCCTCTCGGCGTGGGTGCTCTACTACGGCGCGATGTACATGTTCTTCCTGACGCCGATCGTCGGCTACTCGATGAACCACATGGCGCTGATGGACCTCATCAACCTCGGCTTCCTCGGCGGCGCCACGCTCTTTTGGTGGCCGACCATCGGGGTCGATCCGGTGCCGCACTGGAAGCTCGGCTACGGCGCGAGGATGCTCAACTTGTTCATCGGCGTGCCCGTCGAGACCTGGCTCGGCGTCGCCCTCATGAACGAGAGCCGCCTCGCCGCGCACGTCGACGCGCCGATGTACAGCCTCGCCAGCGTCCACAGCGGCGGGAGCCTGCTCTGGATGTTCTCCGAACTGGCTTCTGCCGGCGCCATCCTGCCGATCTTCATCCAATGGATGCGCTCCGAGGACCGCAAGGCGGCGCGCGCCGACGCCGCCCTCGACGCAGAGGAGGCGGCGCTCGCGACGTCCCTCGCGGAGCAGAGCTACGACGACCTGGACGGTGTCATGAGCCGCTGGGAAGCCTCGTTGCGAGCGCCCGTCGAGCCCCCGTGGCAGGTCGCCCAGCCTGTGGTCGAGGCCGACATGCAGAGCCGAAGGGTGCCGGAGGTCGGCGACCGCTAGGCCCGCGACCGGGTGCGGCGCGCGTCGCTCGACGTACCGAGAGCAGGGACGCCGCCGGTAGCGTCGGGGCATGCTTGCGCCGAGGATCGTTCTCGCCGACGACGGGGTGCCCATTGCCGCGCACGATCTCGGCGGCTTCGGCGCCAACGCCGTGCTGGTCCATGCGACCGGCTTCCACGCCGAGGTGCTCGGGCCACTCGCCACCGGACTCGGGAGCGAACTCTCCTGCTTGGCGCCCGACCTGCGCGGTCACGGGCTGTCCGGCACGGCGCCGGGCCTCGACTTCTCGTGGGGCGGCTTCGCCCTCGATGTCCTCGCCACCCTCCGGCTGTTCGACTCCGGCGCGCCGGGCGGGGGACGCGGGGTCACCGGGTCGGCGCAGTCACGGCCCTACGGCGTCGGGCACTCTCTCGGCGGCACGGCGCTCCTGCTCGCCGAGGCGATGCGGCCCGGGACCTTCGCCGCGATCTACTGCTACGAGCCGATACTCCTCGCAGCGGCGGACC
>JAODBO010000035.1 GCA_025464005.1 Acidimicrobiaceae bacterium
ATTCCTCAAGCCTTGCGAGCTCGGCGTCGGGCACCATTAGCGCGAAGAGGTCCGGCGCGTTCACTGACACGCACGATACGCCAAGCGCCCAAGGTTCAAGCAATGCCCAGGTCATGGCTGTCGATAACGCCCGTATGCTGGCTCCAAGGGCTCGGTCGGGAGTCGGTACCAAGTCGAGGTACCTGCTCGATAGACTGACGCCAAGGCACAACTTTCGAGGGAGTCCGAGTTGTTCGAGCGATTTACTGATCGGGCACGCAGGGTGCTGGTCCTGGCCCAGGAGGAGGCACGCCTCCTCAATCACAGCTTCATCGGGACAGAGCACATTCTGCTCGGTCTGATCCACGAGGGCGAGGGACTCGCCGCGAAAGCACTCGAGTCCCTCGGGATCTCGCTGGAGGCGGTCCGCGAGAAGGTCGAGGAGACGATCGGCCCCGCAGGGTCCGCCCCCACGGGGTCGCCGCCCTTCACGCCGCGGGCCAAGAAGGTCCTAGAGCTCTCGCTGCGCGAGGCGCTCCAACTTGGTCACAACTACATCGGGACCGAGCACATGCTCCTCGGGCTGGTCCGCGAAGGCGAGGGCGTCGCCGCCCAGGTGTTGCAGAGCCTCGGTGCCGACCTGCCGCGCGTCCGCCAGCAGGTCATCCAGCTCCTCTCCGGCTACCAGGGCCGTGAGACAGCGAGTGCTGGCACCGGAGGATCGACGGGCCAAGAGGCTCCGGCGGGCTCGCCGGTGCTCGACCAGTTCGGCCGCAACCTCACCCAGCTCGCACGGGAGCACAAGCTCGACCCCGTCATCGGTCGCGACCGCGAGATCGAGCGCCTCATGCAGGTGCTGTCGCGGCGCACGAAGAACAACCCCGTCCTCATCGGCGAGCCGGGCGTCGGCAAGACGGCCATTGTCGAAGGTCTCTCGCAGCAGATCGTCGCGAACGACGTGCCGGAGACCCTGAAGGGCAAGCAGCTCTACACACTCGACCTGGGCGCGCTCGTCGCCGGCAGCCGCTACCGCGGCGACTTCGAGGAGCGCTTGAAGAAGGTGCTCAAGGAGATCCGCACGCGCGGCGACACCATCTTGTTCATCGACGAGCTGCACACGCTCGTGGGCGCCGGCGCGGCCGAAGGCGCCATCGACGCGGCCTCGATCCTCAAGCCCATGCTCGCTCGTGGCGAGCTGCAGACGATCGGCGCGACGACGCTCGACGAGTACCGCAAGCACCTCGAGAAGGACGCGGCGCTCGAGCGGCGGTTCCAGCCGATCAAGGTGGAGGAGCCCTCCCTCGCCCACACCATCGAGATCCTGAAGGGGCTGCGAGACCGCTACGAGCAGCACCACCAGGTGACGATCACGGACCAGGCGCTCGTCGCCGCGGCGAACCTCGCGGACCGTTACATCTCCGACCGCTATCTCCCGGACAAGGCGATCGACCTGATCGACGAGGCCGGCAGCCGGTTGCGCATTCGCCGGATGGCCACACCTCCCGAGTACCGCAAGCTCGAAGAGGAGATCAGCCGGATCCGCCTCGACAAGGACTCCGCCCTCGAGAAGCAGAATTTCGAGCAGGCCAAGAAGCTTGCCGACCAGGAGACGTCGAAGCTCGAGCGCAAGACGGCCATGGAGCAGGAGTGGCGCTCCGAGGGCATCGACCTGTTCGACGTGGTCGACGAGGACGTCATCGCCGAGGTGCTGGCGAACTGGACGGGCATCCCCGTCTACAAGCTCACCGAGGAGGAGACCGCAAAGCTCCTTCGCATGGAGGACGAGCTGCACAAGCGGATCGTCGGCCAGGAGGACGCCATCAAGGCGCTCTCCCGGGCGATCCGCCGCACGCGGGCGGGCCTGAAGGACCCCAAGCGGCCGAGCGGTTCGTTCATCTTCCTCGGCCCCACGGGCGTGGGAAAGACCGAGCTCGCGAAGGCGCTCGCCGAACTGCTGTTCGGTGACGAGAGCTCGCTGATCCAGCTCGACATGAGCGAGTACATGGAGAAGCACACCGTGTCGCGTCTCGTCGGCTCGCCTCCGGGCTACGTCGGCTACGAGGAGGGCGGCCAGCTCACCGAGGCGGTGCGTCGCAAGCCGTTCGCGGTCGTGCTGTTCGACGAGGTGGAGAAGGCCCACCCCGACGTCTTCAACGCACTGCTCCAGATCCTCGAGGACGGACGCCTCACGGACGCCCAGGGGCGCACGGTCGACTTCAAGAACACCGTGCTCATCATGACCTCCAACCTCGGGACGGCGGACCTGCGCAAGGCGGCCGTGGGCTTCTCGAAGACCACCGAGGCGGTTACCTACGAGCGGATGAAGGGCAAGGTCCAGGAGGCGCTGAAGGGTCACTTCCGGCCGGAGTTCCTGAATCGCATCGACGAGGTGATCGTCTTCCACGAACTCCAGCTCACCGAGGTCACCGAGATCGTCGACTTCATGATCAAGCGGGTCCGTGACCAGCTCGACGGTCAGGGGATCGGCCTCGAGCTGACGCGGGCCGCCAAGGAGCTCGTGGCGAAGAAGGGCTACGAACCGGCGCTCGGAGCGCGGCCACTACGCCGTGCCATCCAGCAGCTCATCGAGGACCCCCTCTCAGAGAGGATCCTCTGGAAGGAGTACCGGGTCGGCGAGACGATCATCGTGGATGCAGAAGGCGACGAGATCGTCTTCCGTGCCGTCGAGGGTCTCGAGCCTCCCCCGGTCGAGCTCGCCGGTGCCGGCGCCGACTCCTAGCGCCCGTCGTTCAGCCTGCGCCGGCTTCTAGTCCGGCATCCGACTGCAGCCCGCCCGTCTCGGGCGGGCTGCAGTCGTTAACGGGGACGGGTGGCACACCCGTCCCGTAGTCTTCGGCTCGTGAGGGAGCGGACGGTCCACCGCTGCAGCGAATGCGGATCCGTCCATCTCCGGTGGGGCGGCAAATGCTCCCAGTGCGGTGCGTGGAACTCGCTGGTCGAAGAACGTGTCGTGCCGACGCCGCGTGCTTCGGGATCCAGTGCGCCCAGCTGGGCGGGGCTCACGGAAGCCGTTGTCGAGCCCATCGCCCTCGGCGACGTGTCGCTCGACGGCGGCCTGCCGAGAGCGACCGGTGTAGCCGAGCTCGATCGGTCGCTCGCGGGTGGTCTCGTGCCCGGGTCGGTGACGCTCGTCGGCGGTGAGCCGGGTATCGGCAAGTCGACCCTGCTGCTCCAGCTGGCGGCGGCTTGGGCGACCCGCGGCGGCCGCGCACTGATCGTTGCCGCCGAGGAGTCGGCGGAGCAGGTCCGCCGCCGTGCAGAGCGCCTCGGGGCGGCCGTCGACGGGCTGTCGATCCTGCCGACGTCCTCGTTGCCGGCGGCGCTCGAGGCAGCCGAGCGCTTCCAGCCCGACCTCCTTATAGTCGACTCGATCCAGGCCATCGCCGATCCCGCCGTCGGAGCGAGCGGTGGCAGCGTGAGCCAGGTGCGCGAGTGCGCGGCTCAGCTGGTCCACTACGCGAAGCGGCGAGGAGTGGCGACAGTCCTCGTGGGCCACGTGACCAAGGATGGTGCGCTTGCCGGGCCTCGCGTGCTCGAGCACCTCGTAGACACCGTGTGCAGCTTCGACGGTGAGCGCCATCACGCGTTGCGGATCCTCACGGTCACCAAGCACAGGTTCGGGCCGACCGGTGAACTGGGCGTCTTCGAGATGACCTCAGGAGGGCTGGCGGGCGTCGAGGACCCGAGCAAGCTCCTGCTCGGCGACCGCAGGCCGGGCATCGCCGGCAGCGTCGTGGTGCCGGTGCTGGAGGGTCGCCGGCCGATCCTCGTGGAGCTCCAGGCTCTCGTGGCTCGCAGCTCGCTTGCCACGCCACGGAGGTCGGTCCAGGGCATTCCCGCCGGCCGGCTCTCGCTCGCCGTGGCGGTGCTCGAGCAGCGCGTCGGCTGCTCCCTCGCCACGATGGACGTATTCGTCTCCATCGTCGGCGGGGTGAAGGTCAGCGAGCCGGCGATCGACCTGGCGCTCGGGCTGGCGCTCGTCTCCGCTGCAGTTGGCGTTCCGCTCGGCGCCGATCTCGTCGCGTGCGGCGAGGTGGGCCTCGGGGGCGAGCTCCGCCAGGTCGTCCACACTGATCGGCGGCTGGCCGAGGCGGCTCGTCTCGGCTTCACCCGCGCGTGCCTACCGGTGTCCGCGCCCGACCCTCCCGAGTCGATGTCGGTCGTGCGCACGGCGAGCCTCGCCGAGGCGGTGCTCGCGCTCGGCCTCGGCTCTGCGCGCTCCCAGCGCTAGGCACACCTCCGCTAGGCACATCGCCGCCGGGCACACCTCCGCAGGGCACACCTCCGCCCGGACTTGCCGGTCGATCGCTTCGCTACGATGCGCCAATGGGCACCTCCGAGGACCATGGGCTCGGGGAGCTTCTGGCGCAGGTGGTTCCGGGCTCGGCGCTGCGAGACGGCCTGGAGCGGATCCTGCGCGCGCGCATGGGTGCGCTGATCGTCCTCGGCGACGGTCCCGAGGTGCTCGAGATCTGCTCCGGGGGCTTCCACATCGACGCCGGGATGAGCCCGCAGCGCCTGTCCGAGCTGGCCAAGATGGACGGCGCCATCGTGCTCGACCGTGCCGGCGAGCGCATCGCATGGGCGAACGTCCACCTCGTGCCGGACCCGTCGGCACCCACGACCGAGACCGGCACGCGTCACCGCACCGCGGAGCGGGTCGCGCGATGCGTCGCGGTTCAGGTGGTGGCCGTGTCGGAGGAGATGGGTACGATCACCCTCTACCGGGGCGGCACGAGGCGCCAGCTTCGTTCGACCGACGTCCTCGTCGGGCGCGCCAATCATCTGATGCAGACGCTCGACCGGTTCCGGCTCCGTCTGGACGAGGTGAGCGCGGCGCTCACGGCGTCGGAGATCGAGGACCTCGTCACTGTTCGCGACGTCGCCCTCGTCCTCCAACGTGCCGAGATGGTCCTTCGCGTCGCGGAGGAGATCGGCGAGCTGGTCGACGAGCTCGGCGAGCACGGCCGCTTGCTCCGGCTCCAGCTCGCGGAGTTGACGCTCGGCGTGCGTGACGAGCGCCGCCTCATCGTCGAGGACTACCTCGATACGACACGGGGCACCTCGGCCGACGAGGTCCTCGGGCGCCTCGCCGCGCTACCGACGACCGAGCTGCTCGGCGTGGACAGCATCGTCGAGGCCCTCGCCGCCGGCGGTGCCGAGGCGGTCGACCCCGACGGGGCGCTCGCGCCTCGAGGCCTGCGCCTTTTGCGGCGCGTGCCCCAGCTGTCGGTCGACATGGCCAACAGCCTCGTCGCCCACTTCGGCGACCTGCACCGACTCGTGCGCGCGCCAGCGAGCGAGCTCGCGGAGGCGACCGGGATCAGCGAGGAGGATGCGAGGCTGGTGAAGGACGGCGTGGCCCGGCTGGCCGAGTCGAGCATCCTCGATCGCTACAGCTGAGCACCGGGTCCGAGGCGGCCGCCGGTGGCTCGCCGGCCGCCGGCGAGGTCCTGGGACGCTCCGAAAAGGGCGCAGCTCAGAGTGGGGGCGTGGAGCCGGTAGAATAGCGATACGCATCGCTCCCGCTCGCGCGGGAGCGCGCGTCCGGGCCGCACGCCATCTGGCGCGGCCAGCCGTCCCGTACTTCGAGGAGTCGCTCAGTGTTCGACGTCGGCGACAAGGTCGTCTACCCCCACCACGGTGCTGCCGTGGTCGAAAAACGTGAGGTGCGCGAGGCGTTCGGCGAGAAGCGCGAGTACCTCGTGCTCAGGCTCGCGTACGGCGACCTCACCCTCATGGTCCCCGCGGACAACACCGACGAGGTGGGTCTGCGCGAGGTCATCAACGACGAAGAGGTCGAGGAGGTGTTCGCCGTCCTTCGCAAGAAGGAGGCGCGCATGCCCACGAACTGGTCCCGCCGTTACAAGAACCATGTCGAGAAGCTGAAGTCGGGCGACATCTACCAGGTCGCCGAGGTCGTCAGGAACCTCTCGATCCGAGACAAGGACAAGGGCCTCTCCGCGGGCGAGAAGCGCATGCTCAATCGCGCCCGGCAGATCCTCGTGTCCGAGCTCACCTTTGCCATCGGCGTGAGCGAGGCCGAGGCGGAGGAGCGGTTGAACGCCGCTCTGCCCTAGCCGGTGAGGCTGGGCCACCTCGCTTGACCGTCGAGACCTGGGCAATCGTCGTCGCCGGCGGGGAAGGTCGGCGCTTTGGCGCGCCGAAGCAGTTCGCGCCACTTCGGGGACGTCCTGTCCTCGCGTGGGCACTGGAGGGCGCTCGAGCCGTCGCCGACGGGATCGTCCTCGTCGTGCCGGAGGCGGCAATCGGTGACGGGTCGTGGCTCACCGGCGCCGACGTCGTCGTCGCCGGTGGAGCGACCCGAGCCGCGTCGGTGCGCGCCGGGCTCGCCGCCGTGCCGGCGACCGCCGAGATCGTCGTCGTCCACGACGCGGCCCGCCCACTCGCCTCGGCGGCGCTGTTTCGCGCCGTCGTCGAGGCGGTGGAGTCCGGCGCTGACGGCGCGATCCCCGGCGTCGCCGTCTCCGACACGATCAAGCGAGTGGCCGGCGGAAGGGTCGTCGAGACGCTCGAGCGCTCCGAGCTGGTGGCCGTCCAGACGCCCCAGGCCTTCAGGGCGACGCTGCTCAGAAGCGCACACGACGGCGATCCCGACGCGACCGACGACGCCGGTCTGCTCGAGCTGATCGGAGCGCACGTGGCCGTCGTCGCCGGCGAGGCGACCAACGTGAAGCTCACCGGCGCAGGCGATCTCGCACTGCTCGAGTCGTTCCTCGACGCCACTGCCGCCGGCGTGGTGGCTGGTCCGACGTCGGGTGTCGGTGCCCCGCGAGGCCGGGCGGCGGTGCTCGAGTGAACGAGAGCCGGATCGGGATCGGCGTCGACGTGCACCCCTTCGACGGGGACGACGAGGCTCGTCCCGGACGCCAGCTCGTGCTCGGCGGGGTCGTGTTCGCCGGCGAGACGCCGCTACGCGGTCACAGCGACGCCGACGCGGTGGCTCATGCGGTCGCCGACGCCATCCTCGGGGCAGCGGGCCTCGGCGACCTCGGAGCGCACTTTCCCGACACCGACGAGCGTTGGCAGGGCGCCGACAGCCTCCAACTGCTCGCCGAATGCTCGGCGCTCGCCGGCGTCGACGGTTGGCGACTCGTCAACGCCGACTGCACCGTCGTAGCCGAACGACCGAAACTCGCCCCGGCGCGCGAGGAGATGATCGTCCTCCTCTCCACCGCGGCGGGCGGGCCGGTGCACGTCAAGGCGACGCGCCCGGAGGGCCTCGGCAGCCTCGGCCGGCTCGAAGGGCTCGGCTGCATGGCGATCGCTCTCCTCGAGCGCGACCGGACGCGCTGATGGCTCCACCGCGCCGCCCGGGCGGCACAGGACGCCCCCGGGGAGGCTCAGGTCGCCCGGGGGGCTCCGGACGACGAGGAGGCGGCACAGGACGCCCGGGCGGCGGCTCGAGCCGGTCCCGCGAGCAGCCCGGACCCAGCGGCCCGTCCGCTCGGCAAGACGCAGGCCCGCCCGCTCGGCGAGACGCCGGCCCGCAGGGTTACGACGATCGCACGGCTCGACGGAACGATCGCGACGACCTCGGTGGCGAGCAGATCGAGGGTCGCCAGGCCGTGCGCGAGCTCCTGCTCGCGGGCCGTCGTCGCGTCCGGGAGGTGCTCGTCGCCGAGGGTCGGGACGCGTCCGAGATCGTGGACGAGATCGTGGATCTCGCCCGAGGGGCCGGTGTTCCCGTTCGCTTCGTCGGCGCCCACCAGCTCGCCGCGAGGGCGAGCAGCGAGGTCCCGCAGGGGATCGTGGCCTTCGCCGAGCCGATCGTGCCGGCCGATCTGTCGTCACTCGTCGAGCGCGGCACCGGTCCGGGCGCCCGGCACCCGTTCCTGGTCGTGCTCGACGGGGTGACCGATCCGCACAACTTGGGCAGCGTGCTCCGGAGCGCGATCTCCGCCGGAGCGACTGGCGCGGTGCTCCCGCGGCATCGTTCGGCCCACGTCACGCCCACCGTCGCCAAGGCTGCTGCAGGCGCGATCGAGTACCTGCCGATCGCTCTCGTCCCCGGTATCGGCGCCGCGCTCGAGACGTTGGCCCGTGCCGGGGTCTGGACCGTGGGGCTCGACGAGGCCGGCGAGCGGTCCGTCGACGACCTCGAGCTCGCTACCGAGCCGATCGCGCTTCTGCTCGGGGCCGAGGGGCGGGGTCTCGCCGCGCTGACGCGAAAGCGCTGCGACATGCTCGTCCGGATACAGCTCGAGGGGCCGCTCGCGTCGCTGAACGTCGCCGCTGCCGCTGCAGTGGCGTGCTTCGCCGTTGCCCGTCGGCGCTCCGCGCCGAGCTGAGCCGGAACGCGGGGACGACCCGTCGGCAGTGCCGACGGGTCGCCTCCGGACCCCCCATCTTGATGCCGGAACCCCCTCCGACTGATTGCGCCCATCTGTCTAGCGCATCGCGGCCATTCGCGCCAGAGATGGATTACGATTTGCCGCGTCGTCCCAGGTCGCCGCTCGGAGCGTTCAGCCCCGCTCGCCGATAGCCACGTACGGCCGCTCGGCGCTGCCGGAGTAGAGCTGGCGGGGGCGGGCGATCTTGGTCTTGTTGTCCAGCATCTCGACCCAGTGGGCGAGCCAGCCGGCAGTGCGCGGGATCGCGAACAGGACGGGGAAGATCGCCACAGGGAAGCCCATCGCCTGGTAGATCAGGCCGGAGTAGAAGTCGACGTTGGGGTAGAGCTTGCGCGACACGAAGTACTCGTCGGCGAGAGCGACCTCCTCGAGCTTCAGTGCGATGTCGAGGAGCGGGTTCTTCCCGGTGACCTCGAACACCTGGTAGGCCACGTCGCGGACGATCTTGGCCCTCGGGTCGTAGTTCTTGTAGACCCGGTGGCCGAATCCCTGCAGGCGGCCGTGGCCCTCTTTCACCGACTTGACGAAGTCCGGCACGGCGTCGATCGTCCCGATCGAGGTGAGCATGTTGAGCACCGCCTCGTTCGCTCCGCCGTGGCGCGGCCCGTAGAGGGCGGCAGCCGCTGCGGCGCAGGCCGAGTACGGGTCGGCGTGGGCGGAGCCGACGACGCGCATCGTCGTCGTGGAGCAATTCTGCTCGTGGTCGGCGTGCAGGATGAACAGCACGTCGATGGCCCGGGCCAGCACCGGGTGCGCCTCGAAGCTGGGCTCGGCGACCTTCCACATCATCGAGAGGAAGTTCTCGGGGAAGGTGAGCGAGTTGTCCGGGTAGACGAACGGCATCCCGACGCTGAAGCGGTGGGCCGCCGCGGCGAGGGTCGGCATCTTCGCGATCAGTCGGACGATCTGCTTGTGGCGGAGGTCCGCGTCGAAGATCTCCTTGGCCTCGGGATAGAAGGTCGAGAGCGCGGCCACTTCCGAGACGAGCATCCCCATCGGGTGCGCGTCGTAGTGGAAGCCGTCGAGGAACCGCTTGCGCATGTTCTCGTGGATGTAGGTGTGCCGCGTGATCTCGTCGACCCACGGTCCGAGCTGCGCGGCGGTGGGGAGCTCGCCGTAGAGCAGCAGGTACGCGACTTCGAGATAGGTCGAGTGCTCGGCGAGCTGCTCGATCGGATACCCGCGGTAGCGCAGGATGCCGGCGTCCCCGTCGATGTAGGTGATCGCGCTCTCGCACTCGGCGGTGGTCGAGAAGCCGGGATCGTAGAACCAGATGCCCGGCAGAAGCTTCGACCATTCGCTGGCGCTCACCCCGCCTTCGACGATGGGGACCTCGATCGACTGACCGGTCCTGTTGTCGGTAATGGTGACGCTCTCAGCCACGCTCTGCGTCCTCCTCGTGCTCGGGCCCCCCGCCCGGTATGTGTCCGAGTGATCCTACGACCGCTTTCGGCGGCGGCGACAGCCGGCGCCGCCCGCGCGTCCGCATCGGGTCACGCCCCCCCGTCGTCGTCGTACGCGGAAGTCGGGTCCGCGCCCACCGCCAACGCGCCGTCCAGGCTCGCGTCGTGGTACACGTAGCGGCTTCCGCGCATCCACGAGCACGCCGCCGCGAGCAGGCAGGCGGCGATCGAGAAGGTGAACGCCTTTTGCAAGCCGGAGTGGAACGGGCCGGAGATGAGCGTCGGGAAGAAGCTCCTCCCGGTGAGCAGCTGAGCATGCGCCGCGGACACGTGGGCGAGCACCGACGGGCCGAGCAGGTGCTGGATCGGGTTGTAGCCGAGGAACGCCGAGAACAGGATCGTCACCGGAGGCAGGTGCGCGACCGTCGACGCGACGTGCGCAGGCACGCCTTGGGCGGTGAGACCGTGGCTGAGCGCAGCGGGGAGCGTCGTCGAGAGGCCGAGGATCATGAGTGTGAAGAAGATCCCGATCGAAAGGACCTGTGCCGAGTTCTGGAAGGTCGAGTTCATCCCGCCACCGACGCCGCGATGCTGGGGCGGGAGGCTGTTCATCACGCCGGCTCGATTCGGCGACGCGAAGGCCCCCATGGCGAGGCCGTTCAGGAACAGCAGGCCGGCGAAGGGCAGGTACGAGAAGTTGACGGGGAGCTCCAGGAAGAGAGCGAACCCAATCGCCGAGGCGATCATTCCTCCCGTCGCGAACGGACGAGAGCCGTAGCGGTCCGAGAGCAGCCCGGAGATGGGGCCGGCGATGAGAAAGCCCACCGTGAGCGGGAGCATGTAGATCCCGGCCCACAACGGCGTGCGGGCGAAGCTGTAGCCGTGCTCGGGCAGCCAGATCCCCTGGAGCCAGATGATGAGCATGAACATCAGCCCGCCGCGCGCGATCCCCGAGAGCAGCGTCGAGAGGCTACCGGCCGTGAAGGCACGGATCTTGAAAAGTGGCAGCCGGAACATCGGATTTTCGCTTCTCGTCTCGATGACGGCGAACGCGACGAGCAGGCCCACCCCGGAGGCGAGCGCCGCGACCACCCTCGGGCTCGTCCAGCCCATCGACGAGGTGCCGTACGGCTCGATGCCATAGGTGAGGCCGATCATCACCCCGACGAGTCCGAGCGCGAAGGTGACGTTGCCAGGCCAGTCGATCTTGCTAGGACGGCGGACGCTGCGCTCCTCCAGCTTGAGATACGCCCAGACCGTCCCGAACAGCCCGATCGGGACCGAGATCAGGAACACGAGTCGCCAGTCGATCGGAGCGAGGATCCCGCCGAGCACGAGACCGATGAAGATGCCGCTGATGCCTGCGACGTTGTTGATGCCGAGCGCCATCCCGCGTTGGTGTTCCGGAAAGGCATCCGTGAGGATCGCGGCCGAGTTCGCTAGCAGGAGCGCGCTACCAACGCCCTGGAAGACGCGCATGATCACGAGCCACAAGGCGCCTTCCCGGCCGGTCATCCAGGTGACCGTCAGCAGCAGCGAGAAGAACGTGTAGACGACGAAGCCGAGGTTGTACAGCTTCACTCGACCGTAGATGTCCCCCAGGCGCCCGAAGTTGACAACGAGGACGCTCGTCACCACGAGGAAGCCGAGCAGCATCCAAAGCAGGTAGAAGCTGTTGCCCGACTGCAGCGGGTCGAGATGGATGCCACGGAAGATGTCGGGCATCGCGATGAGGGTGATCGAGCCGTCGATCGTCGACATCAGCACGCCCAGGGTGACGTTGAACAGCGCCGTCCATTTGTAACGATCGCTCGCGACCGTGGTGCTCGAGCTGCGCCCAAGCGCACCGGTTGTCGTCGCCGGCGCCGTCATCTCCCGTCCCCGACTGCACCGCAGCCGGGTAGGTCGGGGTCGTCCGCGGGTGGTCGGGTTTCGGAGTCCGTAAGGTGCACGCTACTTAGCGTAGCGAACTATTTGCCAACTCGTAGCGCCTGTCTCGGGCGCGCACCCCGGACAGTCATGGGCTTTCCAGCACGTTGCGCCACACGTTGGTCTCGCGGCGGATGAAGCCGACCCGCTCGTAGAGCCTGTTCGCGGCCTCGCGCGACGGGCGGGAGGTCAGGTCCACGTTGCGGGCGCCGGCCAGCGCTGCGATCCGCAGCGCTTCCTCGACGAGCGCGGCCCCAATGCCGCGTCCCCGGACCGTCTCGTCGACGACGACGTCCTCGACGATCGCTCGGACGCCCGTCGGGATGCGGAAGGTGACGAGGGTGAGCGATCCCACCACCTGCCCGTCGAGACGGGCGAGCAAGAGCGACGTGCCTGGGGCCGAGGCGATCGCGGTCAATGTCGCGAGATCGGGCGGAGCGGCGCTCGAGAGCTGGGGGAGCAGGCGGGCCAGCCCGGCGGCGTCGGACGCGTCCGGTTCGAGGAGACGCTCCACGGTCACCGTCGCCGGCCCGGGAGCGGCTCCGCCGGGGTTGCTCACCGCGAGAGTGTAGCTAGGGGCCTCGTGCCGGGAGGGCCCTCCGAGGTTGTCATCGCCGGTAGTCTGGCTTCGACGCGGGAGGAAAGACGATGGACGACCGGGGATCGGGGATGGCGGGCCGTATCGTCCGCCCCTTCCGGCGGCTCCGTGAGGGCAGGCCGGGTTCGGCGGTGCGCTACCTCCGTAGGCCTGCACTGGAGCGGCCGATCGTGCTCGCCGCGTTCGAGGGATGGAACGACGCCGGCGAGGCGGCATCCCAGGCGGCGAGCTACTTGGCCAAGTCGTGGGGAGCGACTCCGCTCGCGGAGATCGATCCCGAGGAGTTCTTCGACTTCACCGAGGTCCGACCGGAGGTGACGCTCTCCGAAGGAGGCCACCGGGAGATCGACTGGCCCTCCACCTCGATCTCGGTGGCGACCTCGAGGACCGCCGAGCGCGACATCGTCCTGCTGCGCGGTCACGAGCCCCAGCTTCGCTGGCGCACCTACTGCGAGGTCGTGGTGGAGATCGCCCGCGCGCTGAGTGCGGAGCGCGTCGTGACGCTCGGCGCGTACCTCTCGGAGGTGACCCATAATCGCCCCGTACCGGTGAACGCCGTATCCAGCGCGTCGGAGCTTCTCGAGCGCCACGGTCTCTCGCCCTCGATGTACGAAGGTCCGACCGGCATCGTCGGGGTGCTCGGCCTTGCCCTGCCGGAGGCGGGGATCCCCACGGCTTCGGTGTGGGCGAGCGTGCCCTGTTACTCGCTCCCGGTCTCGGCCAAGGCGGCGCTCGCCCTCGTGCGCGTGGTGACCCAGCTCACCGGCCGTTCGGTCGAGACCGCCGAGCTCGAGGAGGAGGCTGCCGAGTACGAGCGCCGGATGGACGAGCTCGTGAACGACGACGAGAACGTCGCGGCCTACGTAGCGCGCCTCGAGGAGATGGAAGACGTCGTCGGGGCCGAGCTCTCCGCCGAGGGGCTGGCCGAGGAGATCGAGCGCTTCCTGCGAGGCCGGCGCCAGGGCTGACGCAGGACCCGATGCAGGAGGGGAGCTCCCTCTCGTTCGCGTCCTGTGCGGACTTCTCTACGGCTCGGGTCGCCGCCACGCCGGGGTGCGTGGCCGGTCGAAGAGGACATCGACAGGCTTTCCGTCGATCGCGTCGAAGGCGTGGGTGACCCACCGTTCGGACCCGGCGAGCGGCACCGGCAACGACTCGCGATCGAACCATCCGGCCGCGCTGCACTCGAGCAGGTGCGGCTGGACCGACGCTGTCGGTCCGGTCGTCTGGCAGTGGAAGACGAGCGAGTAGAGGGGCGCTCGGGAGAAGCCCAGTCGCAGCCCGTCGAGAACCATGACGAGCCGGACCGGTTCGACGTCGATCCCGGTCTCCTCGGCCACTTCCTTCGCGGCCACCTCCGCGGCGGAGTAGCCGACGTCGGCCCAGCCCGTCGGGTACAGCCACACGCCCGAGTCGCGCCGCTGAACGAGGAGGATCTCCCCGGCGTCGTTCCCCACGATCGCCCCGACCGAGAGCCGGGGCGTCACGTAGCCGGCGACACCGGGGCGGACTTCGGCGAGCCACTCCTGGACCAGCTGGGCAGCCGCGGGGGCGGGAGGTCGGTGACCACCGTCGGCGAGCCGCTGCTGGGCCTCGGCCGAGATTTCGCCGGCGACCGCCAGGATCTCTTCGTAACGCTCCCGCTCGAACGTGCTCGCGGTGAAGCCGATACCGGTGCGCGCGAGCGCGGCCAGGGTTTCGCTCCATCTGAGCAGGTCTCGCACGGGCACTGGCTCGCCGGCCACGACGTCGACGCTACTGCGCCCGCCGCAATGCACGGCGGTGCGTGCCCGCGGCGCTTCGCCGCCCGGAGGCGGCGCGCTCTCGCCGGGGAGGTGCCGCGCGCTCACCCCGCGTCGCGCGCGACGATGTCACATGTCCGTCCGCGCAGACTGCCGGCACTACGTCATGCAGACCGTTCGCTCTGGCGAGCGCGTCGAGCAGTGCCGTCTCGGCGCCGGCCAAGCCGTGCCGTTCGCCTGTCCCGACGGCTGCCTCTTCTACGAGCCGCGTTCGACCTCGTCGGCGGGGTGGCACCAGCCGCCCGACGCGCCTCCCGGCGAGGGAGGATCGCGGTGATCCTCCGGTCTGGCCCGCGTTGAGCTTCTAGCTCTCGACGACGTCACCGAGCTGCTCGACGCGCACGCCCGTCTCGGTCAGCCACGCAAGGCCACGCTCGATCGCCTCCGGCCCGCCGGAAAGTTCGCAGACGATCCAGCCGGAGTCCTCCTCGACGGCCGCACGGCGGATGTTGGGCTCGAGCTCGAAGGTGCGCGCCAGCTGGGCGAGCACCGGTTCACGCACGAGAGCGTCGGGGAAGACGAGCCGTACTCGGATGTTCACCGTTCCACCTTCCGAAGTGCCACGGCCGTCGTGGTCGCGGACATGACGTCACCGCTCGAGCCCCGCGGCGCGTTCTGTGCCGTCTCGGCCGCCGCCCGCGAGAGGTTTCCCGACCGCAGCCCCTCGAGGTCGAGTGTGACGTAGCGGTAGCCGGCGGCCTTCACCGCCTCGACGATCTGCTCGCGGCATTCGAGCGCGCGGGCCAGCTCGGCCATCCCGAGCTCGAGACGCGCGGCGTCGCCATAGTGCCGCACGCGCAGCTCGCGAAAGCCGAGCCGCCTGAGACCGGACTCGGCCCGCGCGATCTGCCCGAGCAGCTCCGCGGTGACCGCCGTGCCGTGCGGGACGCGCGAAGCCAGGCATGCGGCGGCCGGCTTGTCCCAGGTCCGCAGCCCGAGCCGGTCGGAGAGCTCCCGGATCCTCGACTTCTCCAGGCCCGCGTCGACGAGCGGGAAGGTCGCGCCGCGCTCGCTCGCGGCTCGCTGGCCCGGCCGGTGTTCGCCGAGGTCGTCGACGTTGACGCCGAGCACCACCGTCGCGCCCTCGGCGAGCGCGAGCGGCTCGAGTGCGTCCATGAGCTCGCTCTTGCAGTGGTAGCAGCGGTCGAGATCGTTCAGGCCGTACGCAGGCCTCGCGAGCTCGTCCGTTGTCACGACACTCCAGTTGAGGCCCCACTCCTTCGCCAGTGCGGCACAGTCCGCATGCTCCTCTGGGGCCAAGGAGGCCGAGAGCGCCGTGATGCAGTGCGCCCGTTCGCGACCGAGCACGCACGTCGCGACGTAGGCGAGGAACGCCGAGTCGGCGCCGCCGGAGAACGCCACGACGATGCGTCCGAGCTTCTCGAGCGTCTTCTCGAGCAGCTCGAGATCGGCCTCGGCGAGCTCGCGGCCGCTCGCGCGCAGCGCATCGCTCGGCCGTCGCTCGGCGAGGCCCGCCGCCAACGGGGAACGGGTCACGTGCCCTCGCCGAGGCCGATCGCAGTGAGCACTTCGGGGAGCGGCGCGACCGTGCCCGCGAGGAACGGCCCGAACTCGGCGTAGCGGGCGGACGCCTCGTCGAAGCGCATCGTGTAGACGCAGGCCTTCAAGTCGTCCGGGGTCACCCCGAACAACGTGACTCCCCACTCCCAGTCGTCGAGGCCCGTCGAGCCGGTGACGAGCTGAAGTACACGCCCACGGAAGGTCCGGCCGACCGCACCGTGACCGTGCATCAGTTGGAGGCGCTCGTCGTAGCCGAGCTGGTACCAGTTGTCGCCGCCGGACCGGCGCTTGGACATCGGATAGAAGCAAAACGCGGGCATCGCCTCTGGCGGCAGCGTCGGGTGCAGCCGCGCCTCCCGCAACGTCTCGGGGACGCCGGCGGCGTACTCGGACACCTCGGTCAGCGAGACGTAGGAGAAGCTCACGACGCACCCGGCCCGCTGGAGCGACGTCTGCAGGGCGCGCAGCGCAGCGGCGGACGGACCGAGAGCGACGATGCCGAGGTCCGCCTTGTGGCCGAGCATCGCTGCGGCCACCACCTGGTGCCCGGAGGCCTCGCACTGCTTGACGGCGACCTCGATCCCGTGGCGCTGCGCGCTCGACGAGAGGGTGCAGAACAGGTGCAGGACGCTCCAGCCGACCGGCGGCCCGACACCGCTCTCGCCCGAGGGAGAGGTCGTGTCACCCGGTCCGGCGTCCTTCGCAGCTTCGACCACGTCCCGAGTCTACGAGCCCAGCGGTCCTCGGGCGCGCAGACGGGGCGCCTCTCGGCGCCCCGTCTGGCGTGTCGACTCGAGCCCGGCTCTCGCCAGCCGAGCGCCAAAGGGGCCTCGGCGACGGAGCACGTCGGGCTAGTAGTCCTCCATGCCCCCGCCGGACATCGCCGGCGCCGACTTCTCCTCGGGCTTGTCCACGACGACCGCCTCGGTCGTGAGGAACAAGGCCGCGATCGAGGCCGCGTTCTGCAGTGCGGAGCGCGTCACCTTCGCCGCGTCGATGACTCCGGCGCTGAAGAGGTCCTCGTACTCGCCCGTGGCAGCGTTGAGGCCTTCGGAGGGCTTCTTCAGGTTGCGCACCTTGTCGACGACGACCCCACCCTCGAGGCCCGCGTTGACGGCGATCTGCTTCAGGGGCTCCTCGACGGCCTTGGCCACGATTCGGGCTCCGGTCGCCTCGTCACCCTCGAGCTTCTCGGCACGGTCCAGGATCGTCTGCTGCGAGCGCAGCAGTGCGACGCCGCCACCGGGCACGACGCCCTCCTCGATCGCGGCCTTGGTCGTCGAGACCGCGTCCTCGATCCGGTGCTTCTTCTCCTTGAGCTCCACCTCGGTGGCTGCGCCGACCTTGATGACGGCGACGCCGCCGGACAGCTTGGCGAGACGCTCCTGCAGCTTCTCCCGGTCGTAGTCCGAGTCGGTGTTCTCGATCTCGGCCTTGATCTGGTTGATGCGGCCCTTGATGTCGTCGTCGCTGCCGGCGCCCTCGACGATTGTCGTCTCGTCCTTCGTGATGACGACCTTGCGGGCCTGGCCGAGCAGGTCGAGCGTCACGTTCTCGAGCTTGAGGCCGACGTCCTCGGTGATGACCTGGCCACCGGTAAGGATGGCGATGTCCTGGAGCATCGCCTTGCGACGCTCGCCGAATCCGGGGGCCTTGACAGCGGCGCTCTTGAACGTCCCGCGGATCTTGTTCACCACGAGTGTCGCGAGCGCTTCGCCCTCGATGTCCTCGGCGATGATCACGAGGGGCTTGCCGGTCTGCATGACCTTCTCCAGCACGGGCAGCATGTCCCGGACCGCGGAGATCTTCGAGCCGAAGAGCAGGATGTAGGCATCCTCGAGGGAGGCCTCCATGCGCTCGGAGTCGGTCGCGAAGTACGGCGAGATGTAGCCCTTGTCGAAGCGCATGCCTTCGACGAGGTCCATCTCCATGCCGAAGGTCTGGGACTCCTCGACCGTGATGACTCCGTCCTTGCCGACCTTGTCGATCGCTTCGGCGATCATCGCCCCGATCTCGGTGTCCGCCGAGGAGATCGACGCCACCTGGGCGATCTGGTCCTTCGAGACGGTGTCCTTCGAGATCTCCTTCAGACGCGCGACCGCGGCCTCGACTCCGGCCTCGATGCCCCTCTTCAACGACATCGGGTTGGCGCCGGCCGCGACGTTGCGCAGTCCCTCGCGCACCATTGCGCCCGCGAGCACGGTCGCGGTGGTCGTGCCGTCACCGGCGACGTCGTCGGTCTTCTTCGCGACTTCCTTCACGAGCTCGGCGCCGACGTGCTCCCACGGGTCCTCGAGGTCGATCTCCTTGGCGATGGAGACGCCGTCGTTCGTGATAGTCGGGGCGCCCCACTTCTTCTCCAGCACGACGTTGCGGCCCTTCGGGCCGAGCGTCACCTTTACTGCGTCCACCAGCTGGTTCATACCGCGCTCGAGCGCCCGTCGGGCCTGCTCGTCGAAGCTGATCAACTTCGGCATCTTCGGGTGTCCTCCCTTGGCTGCTCGGCGTCGCCGAGCGTTAGCACTCTCATGTGTCGAGTGCCAATAGCAAACCACGCGCCGGGCCGGCGTGCAACACCGCCCGCCCCTCTCCAGGTGGGGGGCGGGCGCGTCGTCCCGCTAACTTGGTGCGAGGTGAGTGACGAGGCCATGCGGCGCGAGGTCGGTGCCGACCCGCTCGCAGGCGAGCCGGAGCAGCGGGTTCGCAGGCTGAGTCGAGCTCTCGTCGGGCTGTTCGCGGTCTCGGTCGGCGTATCGGTCGCCAACATCTACTACATCCAGCCCTTACTGCCCCTGCTCCGGCACGACTTCCACGTCTCGGCCGGTGTCGCGGCGCTGGCGACGACGCTCTCCCAGCTCGGCTACGTGCTCGGGCTTCTCCTCCTCCTCCCGCTCGGCGACCTGGTCGACCGGCGGCGGCTCGTCCTGGTCTTGACGCTCGCGTGCGGGCTCGCGCTGCTGCTGGCAGCGTCGGCGTCGAGCATCTCGGTGCTCCTCGTGGCGCTGTTCCTCGTCGGGGTGACGGCGGTGGTCGCACAGGTGCAGGTGCCCTTCGCCGCGTCGCTCGCCCCCGAGCACGAGCGCGGGCGCGTCGTCGGACTCGTCATGAGCGGCCTGCTCCTCGGAATACTGCTCGCTCGGACCGTCTCCGGCGCCGTCGCATCCTTCTCGTCCTGGCGTGTCGTGCTCTACCTGGCAGCCGGAGCGATGGGCGCGGTCGCCGTCCTGTTGCGCGCTCGCCTTCCGAGGGACGCCCCCCGTCGCGGCCCGTCCTACGGCCGCCTGCTCGCATCGCTCGTCGAGATCTTCCGGGAGGAGCCGGTGCTGCGCCGCCGCTCCGCCTACGGCGCTCTCGGGATGGGGTGCTTCAGCGCGCTGTGGACTTCGATCGCGTTCCTGTTGGCCGGCGCGCCCTACCACTACGGCACCGATCGGATCGGGCTGTTCGGCCTCGTCGGCGCGGCCGGAGCGCTCACGGCGACAGCTGCGGGGCGCCTCGCGGACGCCGGCCGGACGCCACAGCTCACCGTGTTCGCGACGGCGTGCTTGACGATTTCGTCCGTGCCGATCTACTTCGGAGCGCACTCGCTCGCAGCGCTCGTCGTGGGCGTCATCCTTCTCGACGTGGGTGCGCAAGGGCTGCAGATCACGAACCAGAGCCAGATCTACAGGCTGAGCCCCGAACGCCGCTCCCGGGTCAACGCGGTGTACATGGTGTGCTTCTTCCTCGGCGGGACCGCTGCATCGGGACTGTCCGCGGCCCTCTACTCCGTGGCGGGCTGGTCCGGCGTCTCGGTGCTCGTGGGAGTGCTCGGCGCGGCGGCGCTCGTGGCAGGCGTGGCGGGCCTGGTCGCCAGAGAGCGTCGAGATGCTGTCCCGAGCTAGCTCACCCTCCGGCGACCGCCGGCACGACCGAGAGGGTCTGGCCTGGGCTCACCGGGGTGTCGAGACCCTCGAGGAACCTAACGTCCTCGTCGGCCAGGAAGAGATTGACGAACCTGCGCAGTCCGCCGTCGTCGTCGAGCAGCCGTTCCCCGATGCCGGGATGGATCGCGTCGAGGGATGCGAGTGCTTCGCGAACCGTGGCGCCTTCGACAGCGATCTCGCCGGAGCCGCCGGTGAGCTGGCGCAGCTGGGTGGGGATCCGCACGTTGATGCTCATGACTGGTGGCCTTCCTGTTCGATCGCTGCGAACGCCGCGAGCGTCGGCGCGATGGTCGCCGATGGCCCCACCTGGTCGCCGAGGGCTTCCACGGTCTTCAAGCCGGTGCCGGTGATGTACGCGACCACGCGCTCGTCGCGCCGCACGACTCCGGACGCCGCGAGCTTGGCGAGGGTGGCGATCGTCACGCCGCCGGCCGTCTCGGCGAAGATCCCCTCGGTGCGGGCGAGGAGGCGCATGCCCTCGACGATCTCGGCATCGGTCACCGATCCCACCACACCGCCGGTCGAGCGCACGACGTCGAGCGCGTACCAGCCGTCGGCGGGGTTGCCGATGGCGAGCGACTTGGCGATCGTGTCGGGCCTCACCGGCCGCACCACGTCCGAGCCGTCGGCGAAGGCGGTCGCGACGGGCGAGCACCCATCGGCCTGGGCCCCGGAGATGCGCACGCTGTCGCCGCCCTCGACGAGGCCGAGCGTCGTCAGCTCGTGGAAGCCCTTGTGGATCTTCGTGAGCTGGCTCCCGGACGCGATCGGCACGACGACGTGGTCCGGGACCTCCCAACCGAGCTGCTCCGCGACCTCGAAGGCGAGCGTCTTCGAGCCCTCGGAGTAGTAGGGGCGGACGTTGACGTTGACAAAGGCCCAGTCCGGGTGCTCGCTGGCGAGCTCGGCGCAGAGGCGGTTGACGTCGTCGTAGTTGCCGTCCACCGCGACGAGCTTCCCGCCGAACACGGCGGTCGTCTGGATCTTGACCCGCTCGAGGTTGCTCGGTATGAAGACGTACGAGTCCATGCCCGCCCGTGCCGCATGCGCGGCGACGGAGTTGGCGAGGTTGCCGGTCGACGCACACGCGGCGACCTTGAACCCGAGCTCTCTCGCCTTGGTGAGCGCGACCGACACGACGCGGTCTTTGAACGAACCTGTCGGGTTGCGGGTGTCGTCCTTGACGTACAGCTCGCCGAGGCCGAGCTCGGCGGCGAGCCGGTCGGCGCGTACGAGGGGGGTGAACCCGGCGCCGAGGTCCACCGGCGACGTCGAGCTGACCGGTAGGAGGTCGGCGTAGCGCCAGATGGTGCTCGGGCCAGCCGCGATCGAGGACCGCGACATCGACCCGGCAACGGCCTTGTAGTCGTAGGCCACCTCCAGCGGCCCAAAGCAGTAGTCGCAGACGTGCAGAGCGGTTGCCGGGTAGGAGCGACTGCATTCACGACAGCGCAGACCTTCGACGAATCCCACGAGGTGCCTCCTCATCGCTCGGGCATTGGCACCTGGTGCACCATGAGAAGACCGTCGATCGGCTCGTCTCGTAGTTGCACTGGTTGCCGCGGCGTCGCAGGGCCCGTCCCTCAGCCGCTCTTGATGGTGGCAACAGTGTGGACGACGCGAGAGCGTTCGTCAAAGCAGCTACCCCGCAGGTCAGGGCGAGTCGGAGCGCCGCCTGCGTTGCCGTGTGCCAAGGCAGCGACGAAGATGGTCCTCATGACCGCCTCAGGAGGCTCAATTGCCACGTTCGACCACCGGGACTTCCCGGTCTCGCTCGTGCGCGAGCTCAAGGGGTCGACGCGGATCTCGGTCTGCATCCCGGCCCGGGACGAGGTCGCGACGGTCGGGTCGATCGTGATGAGCGTGCGCGACGCGCTCGTCGAGCGGATCGGCCTCGTGGACGAGCTCGTCGTGGTCGACGACGGCTCCCTCGACGGCACCGCCGCAGCGGCGGAACGCGCCGGCGCGCGCGTCGTGGCGAG